>JAISAA010000263.1 GCA_031266955.1 Oscillospiraceae bacterium
AACAAATCTATAAAATCAGCCATAGGCTCCGGATTGAAGCAGCACGCGCCGCCCGCTATCACAAGCGGAGTCAAGCTTTCCCGCTCGGACGAGCGCCGCGGCAGTCCGGCGAGACCCAGCATATTAAGCGCCGCCGTGTAAGCCAGCTCATATCCGAACGAGAACGCGATGATATCGAATTCCGGTAAGCCGTCCCCGGATTCGAGCGCGAAAAGCGGGAGCCCGGCCTTTCGCATTTCCTCGTCCATATCGCCCCACGGGGCGAAAACGCGCTCACACCACACGCCGTCGAGCCTGTTCGCTAAGTCGTAGAGTATGCGCATACCGAGGTTTGACATTCCAATCTCATACGTGTCCGGGAAGCAGAGCGCTATGCGCAGGTCGAGCTTTGATTTATCCTTTACGATTTGATTGAACTCCCCGCCGGCGTAGCGCGCGGGCTTTTGTACGCGCGGGAGTATCCGCGCAAGCTTTTCGTTCATTTGTATATCTCCGATAATTTTGGGGCTTTACCAGTCCCGGGTGTATTTCGAGCTTCCGGACGGGCGGGCGTCGTCCCAGACCTCGGCGGCGTCGTAAAATTTCATATATCTGTTGCGCTCGTGCCTCAGCGTGACGCCGTCGGAGTGCATCCTGTCGCATATCACGGCGCTGATCTCTTTTTTAATTTTTGAGTACGACTCCACGCCCACGGACGCGAACACGCGGAAGCCGAGGCTGTGGTAGTAGCGGAACGCCTCGCCCGTCTTTGTCACGTCGTCCCCGTCAAGGCGCGAGCCGAACGGATACACCATCAGCTTTGTGGGCCCGATGAGAGAGCCGACCTCCGCCATCCACCTATCGGCGTCGCCCTTCGACTTGGAAAACGAGGCCGTGTTGAGATTGATATGCCCCCAGCTATGTGAGGCGAAATACCAGCCCGTATCCTTCAGCCGCTTCACGATAGGCTTGACGCGCGCGATCTCGCTCTGCCTCCGCGCCTCGAACTCGGGCGAGGAATCCTTGGAGTCGGTCTGCGTGCGGTAGCCCAGAATGCCGTTATAGCCCGTCAGGCAGATAAGGCCCTTGGCCCCGCCGAGCGAAAAATCCGGATGGTCTTTTACGAATTTGTCGAGGATCGTCACGCAGTCGATGTCCTGAGAGATGACCTCGTTCCCGGCGGGGTCCTTGCCGTAGCTCCAGATATCGCCGTCGCGCCCGATTATCAGCCTGTACGGGAAGCCGTTGTCCATCATATATTCGTAGTAGCTGATATCGTCGAACGAAATTATGATCGGCTTCTTGCCCTCCGGTATCATAAGCGTCTCGCGCTTCATATACGGGCTGCCGCTCTCGTCGGCGTACTCGTTCCAGACGTCGTTCATATTGACGATTATGTAATCCTTGTCGTACAGGCTTTGCAGTATCTTTTTGTATTCCTCCACCGTGACCATATACATATCGAAGCCCTCCTCCTGAGAGTCGCCGTCAAAGGCCTGCTCCGTATACGCGATGGGCGTGTGGAAAAAAAGATGCTCGACTATCCCGTCGTACGGGACGAGCCGGTCTGCCGCGGGCGATATCGCCTCCGTCGCCGCGGGCGACCGTATCGCGTGTATCGTCCCGTCCGGCGTCGGCTCCGCGGGAGTCTCAGAATACGCCGGGGACTCAAAATCCGGCGCGGGCGCCGTTCCCGCGTCCCCGCACGAAGTCAGGGACAGAGTCAGGAACGCCGCTGAACATAGCGCTGCAATAAGCTTTTTCATATAATCACCCCAAAAAACTTTTTTTATTATAGCATACGCCGCGGTGATTGACAATCACAAAACTTTGGTGTACAATTGAGTAAATCTTAGTAAATACAGAAAAACATTAAGGAGGTATTTCAAATGTCAACCGCTTCAATCCCGTTCGATCCCAAGGAAATCAGCGAGGCCACCACTATTCCGGGCTTCGGCGCCGGCAGCCCCACCGTGATCTTCAAGTATCCCGTGTCCCCGCGCGAGGGGTACAACGCCGTCTACCGGAGAAAACCGCTCTGGCAGGTGACGGGCTCCGAGCAAGCAATGTTCTCCCCCAAGGTAAACCCCGACAACATCGCGCGCGCTTTCGTTTTCGACGCGAGCGGCTTCCCAATGGGCTCCGGCGGCGGCCCCGATATGTTCGGCATAGAGTGGGAGTACGTCCCGCAGGTCGGCGGGAGTATGGTGCGCCCCGGCAAGCCGTTCATCGAGGACGCGAACGAGATCGCCGAAAAGCTCGTCTGGCCGGACATTGAAAAATGGGACTGGGAGGAAAACGCGAAGGCGAACGCCAAATTCTCCGACGGCAATCGCTCCGTCGTCGCATGGTTCCTCAACGGCTGGTATGAGCGGCTCATCTCCTTTATGGACTTCGAGGGCGCGATAATGGCCGTGTTCGACGAGGACCAAAAGGACGCTGTCAAAGACTTTTTCAGCAAGCTCTCCGACCTGTACATAAAAATCTTTGACAAGTATCTTCAGCATTTCCCGTTCATCGACGGCTTCTGTATCCACGACGACTGGGGCAGCCAGAAGGAGACTTTCTTCTCGCCCGCCGTCGCGAACGAGATGATCGTGCCGTATATGCGCCGCGTCACGGACTATCTGCACTCGCGCGGGAAATACTGCGACCTGCACTCCTGCGGCCAGGCCTACAAGCAGATCCCGAACTTCATCGCCGGCGGCTGGGACTCCTGGAGCGGCCAGAATATGAACGACACTCATAAAATCTATGAGGACTACGGCGATAAAATACTTATCGGCGTAACTCCCGAGATATTCGACCCGACGACGCTGACGGAGGACGAGCAGCGCGCGCGCGCCCGCGAGTACGCGGAAAAATTCTGCCGCGCCGACAAGCCCTCGATTTTCAACTACTACGGCGCGTCCGTGCAGACAAGGGCGTACAGCGAGGAGCTGTATAAGCAGTCGCGGATGAATTACTCGAAATAGAGCGAGAGCGGCAAAACAACAAGCGGCGCCCCCGGTGAAAGCCGGGGGCGCCGCCGTATTGTCTTATCGTTTCCGGGATTTTAAGCGGCGGGCTTCGCCGCGACGAACAGCGTATCGTTGTTCTCGTCGCCGCCGTCAAAGAAATCGTACATCGTAAAGTTGTATATAAACCGCTCGGCGGGGATGACGCCGTAGCCGTCCTGATTGTGATCCGTCGTGTCGTAAGGGTCGGCGACGATTAGTACATCGTCGCTTTCGAGCTCGGTGCCCATCGTGTCGTAGCCGATGATCGACTGCCAGTGGCCGCCCCAATCGTTCCAGCAGATCAGTACCGGAGTTCCCTCGGCGAGAAATGTTTGAATAGTATCGAGCCAAAATTCGCCGTCGAAATTGCGCGTGGATACGACGTCGAAGCCGCCGGCCTTTTCAAAAATCTCAAGCATTTCGTCGAGCGAGGTCGCCGACGGCTCCAAACCCTGCGGACGGAACTCCGAAACGGCCATTTCGTCTAAGGCGCCCGGGTTCCCGAAATATTCTATGACCGTCAGCGCCGCGGCGGGGCCGCAGCTCCATTCGCTTGTCTGCTGCACCGTTTTGTATTCCGGCAAAATGGTCAGCGTGTCGGTCGATACCATATTGTAAAAATCAAGCTTGGCGAAGTACGGGCTGTCGGGGTGGTCGCCGTCGCGCTCCGTGAAATACGCCACGCCGCCCTCATAATAGCCGTCGGCGCCGTCGTCGGGGGATATGTCGCGTCCGTAGGGTATCTTCATTTCGCTTGTGTAATTGCCGGAGCCGGAAGGTGTGAGCGCGGGGGATTCCGGGGATTCAGAAGCTTCGGGGGGCCCGTCGGGGGTCTGCGATTCCGGCGGCGGCTCGGAAGCTCCGGGGGGCGTTGTCCCGCCGGCGCAGCCGGCCGCGAGGAGAGCAAGGGTCGCGATGAGTGTGCATACTAAAAGCAGCGTAAGGGGTCTTTTCATCAATTCTACCGTCCTTTTTATTTTTTGCCCGGCGGCGACCGCCGGTACGCTTACAGTATCGCATAAAACCGCGCGGGTGTCAAGAGCGGATGAGCAATACGCACGATTAAGATATAACTTAATTTATTTACAATTACCGCTTGCAAATCAGTTGTATCTGCGCTATAATGGCTTTACTGTTATTGGTAATGGGAAGGAGTGTATGTTTTCATGATCAAAAGAGAAGCGTATATGAGCCGCATCCGTCCGTTTATCGGAAGCGAGCTTATTAAGGTTTTGACCGGCATCCGGCGTAGCGGCAAATCAGTTATGTTAGAGCTGATACAGGAGGAGTTGATCGCGCAGGGGATTTCCGGCTCTCAGTTTATAAGGCTCAATTTTGAGGATATGGGCAACGCGCGGCTATGTACCGCCGAGGCCCTGCATAAAGAGGTCACGCAGAGGATCTCCCATATCGAGGGGAAGGCGTACCTTTTCTTCGATGAAATTCAAGAGGTTTCGGAATGGGAAAGATGCGTGAACTCATTACGCGTGGAGTTTGACTGCGACGTCTACATCACGGGCTCTAACGCCAAGCTGCTTTCGGGCGAGCTTGCGACGTACCTTGCCGGAAGGTATGTCGAGTTTATTATCTACCCATTTTCCTTTGGGGAGTTTTTGGAGCTGTTTACTTCTGTATTTCCAAAGGCACAGAAGCAAGAGGCGTTCACAAGGTATCTGACCCTCGGCGGTATGCCGTATCTCGGAAACCTCCGTTACGAGGATATGCCGGCGCAGATATACCTGCGGGATTTATTTAATTCGGTCGTCCTCAAGGACGTTGTAAAACGCAACAGAGTTCGCGACGTCGATCTGTTAGAGCGCATTATCGCTTATGTATTCGGCGGCGTCGGAACGACCTTTTCGGCGGCGTCGATCTCAAAATACTTTAAGAGCGAAAACCGCGTGACGGCGCCCGAAACGATCATGAACTACATCAATTATTGCACGGACGCGTTCCTGTTCTATCAAGTCCGCAGGCAGGATATACAGGGCAAGCGGCTGCTTGCGGTAAATGAAAAATACTACGCCGCCGATCACGGCATCCGCGAGGCCGTTTACGGCGGCAACATGAAGGACGTCAATCTCATACTAGAGAACATAGTTTACATCGAGCTGCTTCGGCGGGGATACAAGGTCACTGTCGGAAAGGCGGGGGCAAAGGAGATCGACTTCGTCTGCGAAAAGACGAATGAAAAGCTCTATGTTCAGGTTTCCTACCTCCTCGCGTCGGAAGAAACGATCCGGCGCGAATTCGGCGCGTACGAAGCCATACGGGATAATTTCCCGAAGTATGTCGTGTCGCTGGATGAGCTTGATATGAGCCGCGAAGGGATAAAACACAAAAACATCCGGGATTTTCTGCTCGCTCCTGATTGGAATTGAGCCGGATTTTTGTATTTTGGGACGGATACTATGTGATACGCGTCACGCTTTCAGGCAAAACACGGCGTAAAGCGGAACGCTCTTGATACCGTTTTCAAATCCGAAGTTTTTTGCCGATACGCGGATTGAGTAGGCGGGCTTGTAAATATCACGGTAGCTTCGCAGGCTTTTGGAGCGCACGTTTTCCGCCGACTTCGCCTCTAACGGGATGATGTTCCCGGACTTTTCCTGAAAGACAAAATCCACCTCGGCCTTGCCCGGCGAGGTCCAGTAATACGGAGTGATGCCGTTTGCCGTAAGCGCTTGGCAGATATAATTTTCGGCCAAGGCGCCTTTGAAGCCGTTAAAGGTGTGGGGCGTATGGAGAACCGCGTTTGGCGGGATGTCGGACTTGGAGCACAGCAGCCCCGTGTCCGCCATATAGACCTTAAAAGTTCCGTTTTGCGCATATGCCGACAATGGCAGCTTGCACTCCGTTACATTGACGCACTTGTGGATCATCCCGGCGGCTTTCAGCCAGTCCAGCGCCGTCTCGTAATCGTTCGCCCGCGCCCCGGTCCTTATTATCTTGTATTGGAATTTATGATTTTCCTTTGCGAGCTGCGCGGGTACGGAGGCCCACGCAGCCATAATGCGCGCGGTTTCTTGCGGCGTAGCGTATTTCGCCATATCCGCGATATACGAATCGTTAAGCGTTTTAAGAACCGCCGTGACAAAGTCAAAATCCTGCTTATCGGCGTATTCCAGTACGGCGCGGGGCATACCGCCCACCGCGAGGTACGTTTTGTAAAGGTCCGTCGCGGTATTGTGCAGGGACATCGGTGTAAAGCCCTCATACGCCTCCCGTATCAGGCCGCATAGCTCGCGCCGGCCCATCGCCCACAGAAATTCCTCGAAATCCATAGGGGAAAGGTGAAGCATATCGACCTTGCCGACGGGGAAAGAGAATTTTTCGCGCTTTATAGCTACGCCGAGCAGGCTGCCCGCCGCTGTAACGTGATATTGCGGCGCGCGCTCCGCGAAATATTTAAGCGAGGTCAGGGCTTGCTCGCACGCCTGTATCTCGTCGAATATAAGCAGCGTATCGCCCGGCAGGATCGTAAGGCCGCGCCGTGCCGCCAATTCGCGGACGATCCGCTCAGGGGCCAAATCGCGCTCAAATACGGCGGAAAGCTCCTTTGCTTCCTCCATACTGAAATACGCGACGTTTTTATAATGCCGCTTCCCGAACGACAAAAGCGCATGGGTTTTTCCCACCTGCCGGGCCCCCTGTAGAAGCAAGGGCAGCCTATCGGGATCGTTTTTCCACGATAAGAGCGATTCCTCTATTTTGCGTTCCATAAAGTGCTATCACCTCACATTTATTATACCCTAAAAAAGCGAAAGGTCAAGTATTTTTTAATTTGCGCATATAATTTTTGTGCTGCAAACCCCTTGACAACTTCTTCCGTCCGGTGTATAGTAAGCTTAGACCCTTGGAATTCTAAAGAGAATTCCGAAAAAAATTAAAAATTCCGAAACGGCGCGCCGTTTCGTGCGCTTCCTTAATTTGAACACAAATAAGGAAGCGCACGAAGGATTTTCAGCCGCTGTTTGAGCGCGCGGGCGGCGGAGCCCGGCGTCGGGATTTGGATCCGGACGGTCAAAGCGGACAAGATCAAAGCGAACAAAATGGAGGCATAGGTGTAAAGAGATGGGCGACAGGCTTGATAACGGACAAAACGCTCCCGCCGAAGAAAATACGGTGAATACGGCGAATACGGAGAATACGGAAAATGCGGCGGGCGGCGTCAAATTTTCGGTAAAGAAGCGGAGCATAACAATTATCGCGGCGGCGCTGGCGGCGGCGGGACTCATAGCCGCGATAACCGCGCTGATATTGGGCGGCGGCGTCAGGGGCGTCTCTACTATATATAAGGCCGCGACGGATAAGTCCACGGTCATAGAGCATATGGTCGTCGGCGTTGAGGGACTTGAGGGCGGCTACCGCCCACAGGACGTGGCGCTGCCCGGCGACAGGCTGGTGTCGGACGCTATCTATGAGCCTCTTGTGGCCGCCGGCCCGGAGGGGCTGCCGGTGAACGTGCTGGCGGAGAGCGTGACGCTTTCGCCGGACGGCCTTGTGTACACGGTGCGGCTCAAGGACGGTGTGAAATTTCACAACGGCCAGCTTTTGACGGCGCGGGACGTCGCCGCGTCAACGGCGGCGCTCATCGGGCGGGGTACGCGGTTCGAGCCCTATCTGGCGGGGCTTAACGGGTATGAGGAATACATAGGCGGCGCGCCGGAGCTGTCGGGCGTCGTCGCCGAGGGCGAGGCTGCGGTGGTGTTCAGCTTCGCGTCGGCCAAGGCCGAAAATGTCTGGGCGCTGGGCGTCGGCGTGCAAAGGGCCGACGAGATAGGGGATTATTCGGCGGTCAACGGCACCGGCCCGTATAAATACGGCTCTTACTCCGAGGCGCGGCGGACGCTCATCCTTGAACCCAATGGGGATCACCGGGGCGGCGCGCCGGCCGGCGGCGTATCGCTTCGGGATATGACCCTGTCCGAGGCCGTGGGTCTGTACAAGGCCGGCGAGATAAACGCTTTCCAGTTCAACTACGATGAGAAGCTGCTGTCCGAGGCGGCGGCAATACCGGATATCAACATCTATCAGGGCGACGGGGGCGGCTATCTGTATCTGGGGATAAATTGCGCCAGATTTGACGTCCCGCTGCGGCGGGCGCTGGCCTATGCGCTGGATCGCGAGGCGTTCGCGGCGGAGGTGTTCGGCGGGGGAGCGGCTGCTGCTGCGCTGCCGCTGCCGGAGGCGGCCTTTGCCGCCGACGGGCTGAGTAAGCTCGCCCGGTATAAGCACAGCGAACGGGCGGCGCTGCGTGAATTTAAGGCGGCGGGGTATGAGAAAAACGCCGCCGGGAAAATGGCGTCGGCGGACGGTACGCTCCTGACGCTGACTATCACGGCGCTGGATACGGAGCTTGCCCGCCGCGAGTTGAACGCGATAGCGGCGCAGCTTGATGAGTACGGTGTGCAGGTGTCGCAGGATTTGATACCGTACAAGGACTACCGCGCGCAGATATACCGGGACGGCGACTATGACCTGTATATGTCTACCTGGCAGGGCGGCGCTTACGTGGATATGAGCCGCTTCGCCCGCGGCTCGGGTATGAACATAGAAAACTGGGAGAATGAAACGGCTTACGCGGCGCTGGAGGAAATAGCCGCGGCAATAAGCTATGAGGCGGCGGCGGAGCATTACGCGGAGCTGCTCGGGCAGTACGGCGGCGACGTGCCGCAGATACCGCTGGCGACGACGAAGCGCTTTCTGGCGGCGCACCACAGCATAAAGGGCTTGTCTTACTCGCAATATTCCACGGTGTTCGGAAATCTGAGCGGCGTGAAAATAGGCTGATACCGCACATAAACAGGGGGGATACTTGGTTATGAAGAATACACTGAAATACCTGAAAAGGCTTGTCAGCGCGGCGGCGCTGAAACGCGCGATAGCGGCGCTGCTCGTGGCGCTGACGCTGATGCAGAACGGCGCCTCAATACTGCCCGCGCTTGCCGATACGGGAGAGGAGCAGACACAGCAGGAGCAGGTGACGCAAACACAGGAGCAGCAGCCGGAGCCGGAGCCGGAGCAATCGCAGCCGGAACCGGAGCCGGAGCAGACCGGCGGACAGACCGGCGAGCAAGCCGGCCCGCCGACGCCCGGCGCGGGGGATAGCCCGCAGGAGCCGGCGAAAACGCCGGAGAAAACCGGCGAACAGGCCGGCCCTCCCACGCCGGACGGCAAAACGGGGCAAACGGAGCCGCCAAACGAGAGCTTTGAAAACGGTGGAGTGCTAAGCGAGCTTGAGGACCGGCTTAATTCCGGCGAAAGCCTGAACAGCGAGGCGGGCCCTCAAAGCGACGAGGGCGAGGAGCCCGAAACCGGTGAGGAGCCCGGAGACGGCGAAGAAGACCCCGGGCTGCCGCCGGACGCGCAGGGCGAGGTGGGCCTGCGGATTGTCCTAAACAGCGATGGGGCGGAGAGCGAGTTCCTGGACGAGGATCACAGGGTCCGCATGGTAAAGCCCACGGAGGAGGGCACAAATATCAAGACGGCTCGGGCGATCTTGGAGATAGTGCCGCCCACGGCGGGAGCTGCAAACAATGTGGTCGTCCATCTGCGTCTCGGCTACGTGGGCCCGGACGGGGAGGACGGCGCCACGTTTAAGCACAGCGACAGCCCCCTTGACGAGGCGCAGGCCCCCGGCTACGGCGGCGTCTGGGTCAACATTGAAGAGGACAGCGCCAGTACTGAAGCGGCGTGGATAATCCCGACGGAGGAATGCGCGGGCGTAATAAACCAAACGATAGAGGATGACGGGAAGCTCTGGCATTACGGCTCAGAGGCCGTCATACTGTTTCCGAGCGTGCCGGACACGTATCATTTTACGGTTCCGCTGGAGTACGGCTTCTACGGCGAGGTGCCGGAGGGTATGCGCTTTTATATGTACGCCTGGGTGGAGTACGAGGGCATAGACGGGAACACAGACTTGGGCTGGAAGCAGCCCTACAGCGGCCCGTATCAGGAGACGATTTTTTATCTGCTGCCGACAAATATAAAGTGGCAGCCAAAGGTTGACGTCGTAAAGCCGGTAGTCGTCGCATGGGACAGGTACAACTATGACGTGTTCGACGTCAAGGTGAATAACAACTCGATAAAGCCCTCGGCTGTTATCAACGACACAAAGCTTTTCTTCACAGTCCCGCCCGCCTTCTCAAACCAGAAGGACGCGAACGGCGGCGAGGTGGACCCGGATATCCGCCGCTGGAAATACAACGGCGACGACCCGCCCGTCGAGGTGACGAACTACGACACCGGTATCTCCAACGACCCGTACATAGGCGTGATCGACAAGGGCGGCCTGCTGATCTACGACGTCACGGATATAGACCCGGAGCTGCTGGAGGGCGAGGCGTGGGACAGGCTCATGCCGACGCTGACGGGCATCCCCTACTACGTGACGGGCGACGGCCAGATATACTTCAATATGGGCAATACGCTGCTGCCCGATCCCGCTAACGTCGAGATTGCCGACGTCGATAATCAATACGGCGGCTACAGGCAGCAATTTGAAGACCTCGACGGCCGCGCCGAGAGAAAATACCGTATATACATCCCGATAGCCAACCTGTTCAACTACCGCCCGGCGGATATCATCACCGGCGTGCAGGCGACAATATTTTTCGGGCACGAGATAAAAGAGCAGACCGGCTGGACAAAGGAAGACCTCGCCAAGGTCTCGCACGTGTACCCGAAGCACGAAATGACGTTGAGAAAGTACACGGACACCCCCACAAATTACCTGTACGAGGACGCGTCATTTTACATCTCGGACGTGACGAACGTCGAGCAGGACGAGGGGAACTACACCCCGGCAAAGGTGCGCCTGACGGACGCGATACCGGACGGCTTTATGCTGGAGTACATCGAGTACATAGTTCCCGACGACGATTACTACGCCCCTGAAAACTGGCTGGGCGAGGACGGACGCTACAGCTATTATCTGGTGGACGACGGCGACCCGGATAAAAACGAGTTCAATATCACCGTCAACAATCCGGACGATGCCGAAAGAATTGAAGTGGAGGCCGACGTATACCCCGCGCTGGAGTACAGGCGGAACATCTGGAGTGAGGTTCTTGACCCCGAGACACATGACCCGGTGCTCGATCCCGAGACGAACGAGCCGCTTCTGGAGCTCACCGGCACGGAATGGGTTCCGTTTTACGCCAACGACGAGGCTGTAAATGCGTTGACCTCGGAGACGGCGAAGACGCAGGCCCTGTTCGGTGAATATACCGTCGAAGACGATAAGCGCGTGTACCGCATACCCGTGCCGGCGGAGTTCAACAAGGATCTGCAAAAGGGCGTGGAGCCGATCGACGTCGTACAGCCGCCGTCGCCGCCGCTTGAGCCGCACGAGCTCCGCATAAATTTCAAGGAGTATTTCGACATCGCCTACACGTTCCCCGGCACGTTCAGGCTGGCCGGCAATATCAACAAGACGGGCGTGATCGAGAATACGGTCAGGCTAAACCGCGATTACCGGCACGAGGTAACAAAGCAGGACGATTACACGAAGACTTGGCGCCCCACCTATGTGGAAAACCCGCGTGACGTGGCGAACGGCGTCCTAAAAGGGATGATCGGCGAGCTGCCGCCCGTGACGGCGACGGCCCGCATCACAGTGCCCGACCCGCTACCCGTGCTGACGATGAAAGCGTTCGCGGACGATGTGTCGCCCGGCAGTGGTGAGGTGAGCGAATGGGTCTACGGAGACGCGTTGCAGGCGATACAGCACGCCCCCGTCGGCTACAGGGCGGACATTACGATGAGCAACGCAAGCTCGATGCGCGACGTTGACGCTGAGCTGACGATCCCGTACAACGGGGGCGTCAACGGCGACCGCGCCAGCTTCCGCTTCTCAGATTTCTACGTCAGCCCGCAGACGGTCGAGGTGGCCGGCGTCACCTCAATAAAATTCTACAGCGACGAGTTTTCCGGCGATATGGATGGCATACTCCCCGCCGTGCCGTATCTGCGCGACGAGGTGCGCGTCTATCCGCCCGAAATTGAGGGCGGCGAATACACCACGGAGATATTCCACTACCCCGACCCGTCCCGGGCGGAATGGGCGGACGCCGACGACCATACTAAGGGCAGAGTGCCGCCGGAGGAAGTGACGGGCCAGCCGAGCGGGACCGAGTTCACCGCGTGGCGTATAGCGGCAAACCCGGTATCTGCGGAGGAATATAAGTACAAAATATTCGCGGAGTTCGACAACGCCGGCGGCCTCATTATATATATGAGCGACGCGGCGGCCCCGGCGGGCTTGGATGAAAATGAGCTGACAGGCGACTTTTCCGTTGACCCCAGCTACAACGTCGGCGACCCCTCCAAGTCAAACAGGCTGCTGCGCTGGGCGTACAAGGTCCCGAAAATCTCCCTGCACCTGTTTGAGATACCCGGCGGCACAGCCGCAAACACCATATTCGTCCAGATGAACGCGCGCGGAAGCTCCCAGGCCTTAAACGCTGAAAATAATGACGAACGGGTCACGGAGTACGGCATCGCCGCCCCCGGCACGTACATTTCGCAGGGCACGCTGTCCGCGAAAATACCGACCGGCTATCAGACGCGTAAACCGCTCACCCGCAGCGATACCGCGCGGATACAAATTGCCCCCGCCACGCTCTGGACGGAGGCAAAGGTGCTGTGGCCTGAGCGGAGCGATACGCCGGCGGATACGAAAGCCGTAGCCTACGGCACGCCGGTGTGGTTCCGTTACCGCGCGGGCAATATATCCCAAAACCCGTTTGAGCCGGCGTGGCTGACTATGACGCTGCCGCTTGTGACGGCGGACGCAAACAACCGGATGCGCGGCTTTCAGGCGGACGAGCTCGAGATTTCAAACGCGCTGTGGTCGCGGCTTAGGGCAAGCTCGTCGAAAAAAAGCCTGCATTCGATAACCTTCGTCAGCGCGGAGGACCCGGAGGTCACGTTCACGCTTGACCTGGAGAAAGAGGACAATCAGCAATACTATAACTACGACGAAATAGAAACCGACGATAGCATCGCAATGACCGTCACAAAAGAGCAGTGGAAGGCGTTCATAGCATCGGAATACACAGCCGAGAACGAAGCCCTGTCGCTGGGTCTGTCCCCCGAGACCATAGCGGCGCTGGCGGAAAGCTTCCGCCTCGGGCAGGTGCGCCTCGACTTCTACGACTACCCGCGTGACGTAGACGGCGAGAAAGACAGGAAGAAGGTGGAGCCGACAGTCGCATACTGCGACGAGGTGTACATTAAAGGCGCCGTGAATCACTATTTCACAGCGCAGCAGCCCGGCGTAACAAGCGTGGTGTGGGACGGCGACAACATTACGGCGCCGGTCAGCGATTCGGCAAGGGTGACGACGACGCCGTTCACAATAGGCGCGCAGGCGTACACGTTCAGGAACGGAAAGGACGCCGTACTGAAAACCGCCGACCAAGCGCCGTTCAACGACCCGGGCAGCGCCCCGTACATTTTCCGTCTGACAAACAGCAGCGTCAGCGGCGTCTGGGACTCAGCCGTCGAAATAACGCTGCCGCTTATCACCACCGGCAGCGCCGCCGGCAGGGGCTTTCAGGCCGAGGCGGTGACGCTGACGGAAGAATTCTTCCGCGACGCGGACATAGCGTGCGTCCGGCTGACGGGAACGGGCGGGACGGAAACGGACGAGTACGGCAAACCGATCACCGAATACGTCATAGAGGCGGCGGCTATAGAGGCCGGGATGAGCGGGGAGATTTACATCATAACCGAGGACGCTGAAGGCTGGCAAAAATATGTCGGCAAGCTGTTAAAGGTGACGGTGGAGCTCAACAGCTTTAAGGAGCAAGTGACTTTCGCGACGAGTTACACCCCGGCGGAGCCGGGTGATCCGGAGGATCCGGAAGACGAGGGCACACCGGCGGACTACGGAACCTATTTCGACCACCACATCCGCGTGGACGGTCACATCGACGCCTACGAATATTCCGCGGCGGCCAAAAACTTTGTCGCGAACGTCGTCTGGCGCGTGCGGGACTTCGCGGCGGAGCAGAGGGCAAACGCGCAATACGAGGTGACGCCCGCCAACCCCATTTCGGTGGCCTACGCCTGGGCGAAAGAAGACGACGAGGGGAACGATATGCCCTACGCGGACGTTTTTTACGATGAGAACGAAGGCGACGGCTACGGCATACATAATGACACCGCCGTGTATCTGGAGCAGGACAAAGAAGAAGGCTCCCCGGCCTACGTGTTCGAGCTCAACAACGACTCCGCGAGCTGGCTGTGGGAATCCGCGATACATATCGAGCTTCCGGTGAACACCTACGGCAGCGCGGTAAACAAGGGCTTCCGGGCGGAGTATATAAAATTCACTGCGGAATTCCTGCGCCACGCCGTCATAGCCGGCGGCGAAAACGGCGTCATAAAGCTGACGGACTCCGAGGGGAAAATATACGAGATACCGGTCTCCGAGCTGGACCTGCCGGCCAATCACGCGACGATCAAGCAAAATGACAGCTCCGCCGCATACACGGAATATAAACTCTCTTTGACGGGCCTCAAGGCGACGGACGGCGAGGACTTCGGGCTTTTGCGCTTCATAGACGTCGAGCTGTCGGACTATAAGGGCGAAGCGAAGCACGGCGAGGACGGCGAGGGCGCCAACATCATAGTCGGCGGCCTGTTCGACGCGACGCATTACTTCGGGGAACCGCTCTATCCGGCTAATTGGAGCCATGAGTTCCCGGCGGTGATCACCTGGACGTCGAGCGGCGTGAGCATACCGCGCACCTACAATACGGCGAAATTCTCCGTGACCGATTTCAATTTGCAAGTCAGGGCTTTCGCGTGGGGCGAGGACTACGCTACGCTCCAAGCTATGTTCAACGACTCAAACGAGCATAACGCGACCGCGAAGGACGGCACGCGCGCGCCGGTATCCGGTGACCCGACAGATTTGCAGGGAACAAGGTCAGCGGACAACAAAGCGGCGACGGCGTATTTAGAGAAGACCCATCCCGCCGAGAACGCCGGAGCTGAAAACTATCCCGGCAATCCGGTGTACGTCTACGAATTCAGCAACGCGTCCAAAAGCGCGGCGTGGGCCTCCACGATAAAAATCGACCTGCCCATCAGAAGCGGCGCCGACGCCGTCGAGGATAAAGACCCCGAAAACAAAGTGGCCCTGCCCAACACCAGCATCGACGTCGGCGACGAGGGCCGGGGCTTTATAGCGGAGGAGCTGACGCTCACAAACGAGTTCTTACGCTCCCTCGTCCCGCCCGACGTCAATGAGGCGAATCTGCTGAAAGGCATAACGTCGATAAAGCTGTTCGACGCCGACGAGGAAATATCGCCGGTAACGGTAAGCTTAGCGTCGGTGAGCATTGAGGAGGACGGCGGCGACCTCGTAATAAAAATATCCGATCACCAGACAATTAAAACGCTGAAAACCGTAGAGATAAAGATCAACGGCTTCAAGGGCGGCGTCACATTCCGCAACAAGCTTGATTTGGGCGAGAAAGAGCAGGACGCCGAGGACGACGAGTTTATTTTCGGCGCGAACATCTATATCCGCGGCTACGCTGACGCCTACACGCTGACAAAAACGCCGTTCAAGCCTGAGCTCCGGAATACCTACAACAACGCGCAGATCGTTCAGAATAGAGCGCCGGAAACATTCTTCGAGCTCCAAAGCCACGTCGATTGGAAGGACGACACCTACAAAGCAGGCGGCGCGGACGACGCCTGGTTTGACTGCGTACCGGCGGACCTGACCGTAGAGGCCTTCGCGTGGAACAAGGACGGCGACAAGCTGGGCGAAAGCGATTACGATGAGTTTTTGAAAAAGGCGACGAACAACGCCAAAGCCTTTTATAAAGAAACGCCCTCCGCCTACGTCTACCGTTTCAGCATAGCCGGCAACAGCGGCATATGGGACACGACGGCCACGATAGAGCTGCCGGCGACCGTCGCCGCGGCAACCTCACCCGCCGATCCCAAGCTGAACACCGGCCGGGGCTTCGTGACGGAAAGCATCGTGTTCACAAAAGAATATCTGCAAGCCACGGCGCACGCGTTGCCCAACAACACGTCGGCGTTCTCGCTGGGTAAGGCGGCGATAAAAGCCGTGACGCTTACCGACACGAACGGCAAAAGCTATGCAATACCGCTGGAGCCGGACGATATTGATATAAACCAAGACTGGGTGATAGTGGTCGCCGATTTGCGCACGGATCAGGAAACGGCTGATATTTTCGCGGACTTCGCAACGCTGAAAACAGTCGTCGTGGAGCTTGAAAGCTTCAACGGTCTTGTCCAAAAAACCGATAACGCGAACATCGTGATCCATGGCGGGTTTGACGACTTCGCCAACTATCCGGGCATTGATAACAGCCTCACCGTCTCCGCGAACGGCGACCGCTTCACGACGACGGTGCTCTGGGTACCGCGGGGCGAGCGCACAGACCCGACGCTCGCTTGGTGGCAGAGGATCGACGGCTGGAAAGCGCACCCGATCACAGTCAGTAGAAATCAGGAACAAACGACATTGCAGCGAAACTGGGTCTTCACCCGCTACCTGAAACGCGTGGACGCCAGCGCGTACTTCGCCGTGCCCCGCCCGAACCTCGTCGTGAAGACGACGGCGCAGAGCGACGAGCGTCTGCCTAATGTGGAAGAGGAAGTCCAAGACCCGCCGCTCCCGGACGACGCTGAGCAGTTCTATTCGCTCGTGGACGTGCCGATCTACAGCGGCGGCCAGTTCCGCTACCGGATGACAAACGTCGGAATATCCGGAGACAGCGAGACGGCAAACCTCGTCAGTATGATGGACGACCCGTATGTGTCGCCCTCCGGCGCCCCGGCGCCGGCCAACGGCGACACGGAATTTTTGATGACGATCGCCGTGCCGGTGAACAAGGACGACGCCTTGCAAAATCCGAATATGGGCTTCCGCATGAACTACGCCGTCATAACCTCCGGCCTGCTGGAGGCGGCGACGCTGTCAAAGGTCGTGTTCAAAAACAGCGCCGGCGAGACGTATGAACGCGTAATAACAGCGGAGGAAAACGAAAACGATGCCGAGCTCGTGATCCCGATAACGGAATGGGAGGAAAACTGGGCTGAGCTTGACGAGCACAGAGCCGGCGAAAAAGCGGCGTACCCGAACGAGATAATCATCTATTTCACGCGCTTTGAGCGCGACGTGTTCACGATAGACGAAGCCGATTTTTTGATCCACTGCGACACCGATCCGGAATGGGAAACGCAGGACGAAAAAGGCGTGATCGACGACGGAACCGAGCGCGTGATAAACACATATTACGACCACGTCAGCACGGCGTTGTGGTACAACCGCTACCTCGCGTGGAAGCAGGGCAAGGTCCCGAACGACGCCGCCTACGTAAGAAGCACCGGCGCCGCCATAACGACAAGCGCGGCGAATATCTACGTTTTCCCGGCGATACCGTCTCTGGCGCAGCTGGCGTATGACGCAGACACGGCGGATCCGGGACGCCCGTTCTACGATTCCGAGGAAACGGTGACGTACCGCGAGACCCAGTCCGGCTACTGGGTGCAGCTCTACAACCCCTCGCCCAGCATATCGACGAAATCCAAGGCGACGATAACAATACCCCACGAGGGCGAGAAAACCAACGACCCGAGAGGCTGGGGCTTCATCACGGAATCGGTGGACTTCAACGAGGCGCTTATGCGCAGCCTCACGGGCCGCGAAACGAATTTGTCGAAAAACGACGCCGACGGCACAAGGATCAGCGCCATTTACCTCTACGAATACGAAAATGACGAAACGCCGAAGCAGACGATAATCGGCGGCGATCCGGATGATCCGCGCTATCTGGCGGCTCTTGATACCGCGGAAGCTTTTACGCTGCTGGCGGCGGACTACTGGGAAGACCCGGCTGATCCGTACACCCTCGGCAAAATAGTAGTGGAATTCGGCGAATTCGACGGCTACGAAAAGCTGCCCTGGAATTGGGACTATGAGGAGCACTACGACTATCTGTGGCCGCACACCGACAAACACGATAGCCTAAGCGACGAGGCCTACTATGCCACCGCCGACGAAGCGTCCTCGCTTATCTACATCAACGGACATACGGAATGGTACTCCACCTACGCTGCGGAAAATTACAAGGTGCCGGTGTTGTATGATCGTTGGAACTATACCGGCGGGAGTATTGAAGAAACAGAATGGCGGCTCGACAGCGAGGAATTCCAGTGGGTGCACAAGGATCTGCTCATTTCCACCTCCCGCTGGGAAAACAAAGACCTCAGCACGGCTGTGAACAACTATCAAAACACAAATCAGCAATATGTGACCGGGACTACGCTGATAAACTACCAAGCGCAGGACGGGATATCGACAGACCGCGCGGCGCTGTACGTCCCCTACGGCAACGCCGTAGTGTCGGCCTACTCGTTCTATGAGCACGCCGATTCGCCGGGGATGAAATACCCGACGCCGGAGGAAGTGTCCAGCCCGTCGGGCGCGGCGCGAGAAGTCGGCTACGATGACAAAGACGTAACGACGGCCTTTGAGTCAAACGCGGGCTACAAGTTCGTACTGGGCAATGAGCCCAACGGCCAGATGTACAATATGAACTACGCCCTGCGCACGGACGATATAGATATAACGGGCCGTGATTTTGACGTGCCCGATTCGCTGTTCCAGAACACTGAAATAGGCGTTGCCTACAACTTTTTCAATAACATGGGCTTTGATGACTACAATGGTATATCGGTCCCGACACACACCGGCTTCACCTATTTCTACGGCGCCAACAGCCCGCTGCTGAACAACCCCGTCGTGCGTGCCGGCGGCTGGTACGAAATCAGCCAAAGAGTCCCGCACGGGGGAACAGGCGGATGGCACAGAGGACTTAATCTGTATCCGTTGCTGGCGGCATATTACAGCTATGACGTACCGCTGTTCAACAACGGGCCGGCCTACGGCGGCAACGGCGGCGCCGGCAGCGACGGCGAGGGCGGCACAAACGTCGGGTATAATTACCCCGCGGCGCCTAATTATAATTATCTGCTGTCAAACGCACAACAAATCAAGCAGCCGCTGCCCGGAGAGACCAAGGCCGGCAACACGTACAATATGGGCAACGACCCCAACAAGCGCTACTCCTTCACGGGCAGCAAATTCTACAACGCCTATTTCGATATCGACGTCCCGGTCTACGGCCCCGACAACGCGGCGCCGGACTTGAGAAACAAGGGCTTTGTGGTAACGAGCGTAGAAATAAGCTCTGAATTGATAGAAATGCTGCTGGAAAACACGGACAAAACAAACGTCGATGAATTGTTTGACAGCCTCGTCATATACGGCAACAGGGGAGTGACGGCGGGCGCGGGCGTGAGCTCCACAGTGACGCTGACCGGGGAGGAGCTCGCCGCTTATTATGACGACACCGCGGAA
The DNA here is from genome assembly GCA_031266955.1 of Oscillospiraceae bacterium. Classification (GTDB taxonomy): domain Bacteria; phylum Bacillota; class Clostridia; order Oscillospirales; family Oscillospiraceae; genus JAIRRO01. The sequence goes on from JAISAA010000263.1 coordinate 19,402, forward strand.
TCGATCACGCTCCCGCGCGAAGCGTGGTTCAACGCTTCGACCGCAGAGGAGAACGCCGACCTCGAATACGCGGCCCGCTTTGAGCTGAAGATCAAAGAATTTCCGCAGGAAATTTCTCGCGATGAGAACTGCGCGATCTACGTCTACGGCTATTCCACCCGCTACGAGAAGCCCATGGACGCCGTGGGTACGTGGCGTCAGGATTCCGCGCCTTACGCGGATAACGGCGATTTTTATGAGAAAATCGATGACACCTACAGCTATTCGCACAACCCGTACCATAAGATAATATCGAACGGCGCATACTATTACTGGCACCTGAACGGCAGGGAGTACTTAGCCGATGAAGACCTGATAAGCGCCGCGAAAAACGGTGACGGTAACAGCTACGTCTACCCGAAAGCCGAGACCTGGACAAACGACGCGCGGGACTGGGCCCGCATCCAAATCGCGCCGCAAAATCTCCGCGCGAGCGCTTTCGCGATGAAACCTAATACGACGGCTCCAACGCAGGAAAAGCACGACGTCGTAGAGGTCCAGTTCAGCGAATCCGGCGGCTACCGCTTCCGGCTGAGCAACAACAGCATAAGCAAGGCGATAGACGCCTATGTGACGCTGACGATGCCTCTGACCGCCCTCAACGACGCCGACGCCGCAAAGCGCGACCAAGGCTTCATAACGGACAAGCTCACGCTGACAAAGGCGCTCTTTGAAAAGGCCGCCCCGGACGAAATAACATTTACGAACAGCGCCGGAGAGTCGCTGACCGTGCAAATTTCGGATTTTACCGGTAAGACCTTTGCGGAGTTTGACGAAAACGTTGCGGACAGCGGCGCCGGCTACGACGGCGCCGGCAATCTGATAATAACGATGAAATGGATCATCGCGAATTCGGCGATGACGGGCGACGGCCACCTTCTGAACGACGAAGACGGCGTCGGCACGGGCGAAATCGACTACGAACAGGTTTACGAACGCGACGGCCACCCGCTGAAAACAGTCGCCCTGCACATCCCCACCGTCGTTGCGAATTTGCCGTTTGCGGACCCGCAGACTGACCATGTCAACGGCGTAGACGTCCTGATAGACGGCAAGGCGGAGCGCTACGGCGACAACACAGCCTCCGTCGGCGGCTACGCCTATCAGCAAAAAGACCCGATCGAGGCGCAGGGAAGCGGGATCGACCTCAACGCCAACCTCCACGTCAAGCAGCCCAAGCCGCGCGTGGACGTGATCGCGAGCGAGACGTACGGCGCCATAGACGTGAATTATGCGAAAAACCCATATACCAAGAGCGATATCGGCAAGGCCGGCTCCGGCGGCGTGACCTCAGACACGGACGCGGCCAACGAAACGCCGGTGACGCTCGGGCGGTACAACAACCACGCGGCGAGCTTCGACGTCGTTCTGGCGAATATCGGCGAGGTGAGCGCCGGCAACAGCAAAACGGTGATCGATTTACCCATGTTCGGCATAGACGGCGACGGCGTAGCCGGCAAGGACTACACCGGCTTCCACACGGAAAGCATAACGCTCTCAAAATCACTGCTCAAATACACAGGCTTCCAAACCCTGAGCCTGTGGGATTACGACACTTGGAATACGGGAGAAAACCCGCCCGCCGACATCGTCATAACGCGCGCCGCTCTGCAAGCTTGGCTTGTGAGTGAAAGCATAGCTGCAAACGAAGACGAGGCGAAAAAAATTCTTGCCGGCGACGACGGGACTGCCGGCGTCACGCTGACAAACGCGGACTGGGAATACTTCCGCACGGAACCCGGCCACGACCCGATAGCAAACCTCGCGCACGCCACGATGACGTCGCAAAAGATCGAAGCGATAAACCTCGACGGGCAGACGTTTACGGAATGGTACTCAGGTCGCGGCGGCTCGGTGCCCCTCGAGGCTATGGGCTTCCCCGACAACGTCGGGAATTCATATCCGGCGGCGGGCGGCAGGCTGCACGACCAAAACGCCCCGGACAACTGGGCCTACGCCGAGAACGACGCCGGCCTGACCTTCACCGGCTACAACGACCGTTACGACACAAACCTCGCGGCGTCGGCGACGCTCTACCCGCTGTATCTGGATAAAACCGCCCTGTACAGCGCGGCGATAAACGTACCGTCCCCGGGCCCGCAGGTAAAGCAGTACGCGCAGTACGGCGTAAAGCGCGGCAACATCAGCGCGAACGCCTCGGCGGCGACGGCGCTGGCGATACCCTATGACCGCTACGGGCAATACCACTACGCCATAGGCAACGGCGACACTGACGTAAATAATATCCGCAACGGCTATGTGGATATAGCCTTCAACGCCGTCACGAACCCCGCCCGCGGGGACTCCACCCGCGAGCTGCATATAGACGAGATCGAGCTCGACGGATGGCTGTTCGACAGCTTCGCCAAAATAGACCGCGTCGTGATCGTGGACAATGACGGCTCGACGGCCGTGATCCGCAAATTCAACGATGGATTTTTCTTCGCGGAAGCCGGCGACGCGGGTAACAACGGCATGGTCTTCGATAACAACGAATACGGCGATAACGAATGGGAAAAAGCGGACGCCGCGACGGCGCTTGCGCCAAACACAAAGAACGACGGCGGCTTCAAGGTCACGCTTGAAGACCTCGAGACCCAAGGCGTAACGGACCCACAAAATATGCGCATCTGGCTCCACAGCGCCAACATCGTCAACGGAAACCGTTATAAAGACGCGAGCGCTTACAGAAAGAGCAATGACATAACCACTCCGAAGTTCGTAAAGGACGAAAATCCTTACGCCGACGTCCAATTCGCCATCCACGCCGGAGGCCGCCTTGATGTCTGGCCGAAGGAAGGCTACAGGGCCACCGGCTGGTATGTTCAGACACCGTACCAGTCGAGTTATACCTATGCTTATCTGAGCGATTCGGGTGAGAAGTACGACGTCAACGCCAACGGCGGCTCAGCCGGGGGCGGCTTCACCATAGCGCGCACGACGGGTATCGCCTCATATACTTCGCTGTTCACCTACTCCCACCGGTCGGATATGCGCTTCACCACGATGAACTATCTGGACGAGTTCAAGAACACCAAGAATGCGAACGCGCAGGCAGCGTTCCTCGTCACGGCGATGAAACTCGATTTGCAGCTCGAAACGGCGCTTCGCGCGTCGGACTCGCTGGCGGAAAACGACGACTTCACAAAGCGCGGCATAACCTCGCGGCGCAGCACGTATTTCAATCCGGTGTGGGACGGCGGCTCAACTCAGAACGTACCGGAGCCGTATGATAATGTGAGTGGCAGTATAGTCCAGAATAAAGCTTACCCCGCCGTACAGGGTGAGTTTACCGGCGGACGTACTCCGCAAGATGTTTATGCAACTGAATATCATGGTCAGTCCGGCACCAACATCATGGAAACGACTCCGGAAAGCGACTACGCGGATATGAGCACGCTGACCACCTACACAAAGGACATAGTCAGCTACACCGCCAGCCTGTATCAGGACACCGATTACTGGAACCACGCCGAGGCGGAGGCAGAGCTCACGATAGACCTGCCATCAGACTATTTCGACGCGTACTATGTAAAAATAGACCCGAAAGTGCGCCCCCTCGTCACCGGCGTAGATATCTACTACGCGAACGACGATGGCGGCGATGCGCCGATGAAAAGCTACGGCGCAAATGACTTGACGGAGCTCTGGGGCCGCGAGCGCGACGCCGACCAATCGACCGAATGGCTGCGCATAGACGCGACGTATAACAATACCAGCGCGTTCAACGAGGATGACGCCTCGCCGAACTCATATTATGACGTCGGAGAATGGGACCCGGTCGAGCTCAACAACGAGCCGGACTCGCACCCGTATTACAGAACGCAGCGCTACTATCAGGCGGACATCGACGACGGCGAGCTGCCGGACGAGATATTGCACACCGCCCGCCGCGTCGTCGTGCGCCTCGCGCTAAACCAGAGCGACGAATACTATAAGAAAGACACGGACAGTCTGCACGGAAAGCTTGCAACAGGAGCCTATGATACGTACAATGACACTTTTGAGGAAAAAACCGGAGTCGATCTGACAGTGCCCTATATGACCGGCACAGGCAAAACGGAATACTGGAATTTCATAAACACCCAGAATACCGACGGCTTCCCGCGCGACTTCGTCGAGGTCACGGGACGAATGTACCGGATAACCGGAAGCGAAAGCGCCAAGGCTGACGCCCACGTAAAAGTGCTGCTGGGCGACGACGATAACGACGAAAACCGCATCCTCATCGATCCGACGGGCGAGAACGACTTTAACAACAGCGGTAACGCCTACGCTCCGGCGGAGGTGTACAACAGCGGGAACGGCGCGGCGAAATACCGCTCGGAGAGCGGCCTGACCTTCGTATCCCGCAACACGAATACTGGGGTCAGCAGGGGAGAGCCTTTCCTGCAATCCTGGCTGCCCAGCCTGCTGTACTACAACAGATATAACGACGGCGCGGGCAGCGGCACTGACGTTTTGCACAATGACCGCCAGTGGGGCGACCTCGCCGTCAGCGCCCAGATAAAGGTCTCGACCTTGGGAGCAGATATCGCAAAGACCGTAACGGACGGCGGCGCGTCAAAAACCGGCCTGACCTTCGGCGGCTACGACAGCTACACGGTGACGCAGACGAACAACAAGACGAACGGCGGCGCCGCCTACGGCGCAACCACGCCGCCCGCGCCCACAGGCGCCTACCTCGACCGCCTGTATCTGCGTGACTATCTGTGGCGCGCGATCCCGATCAAGAACTACGTCGAAGACGTCTACGAGCGCGGCTTTTTGCCGACTGTGATAGAGCTCAAGCCTGAAAACTTCAAATATTTCGAGAGCCTGACTCTCTCGCTGGGTAAATACGAACAGAAAACGCCGCCGCCCGAGACGTGGCCGACCACCTCGGAAAGGCAGGTAAAGCTGCTCGTCCCCACCGACGCGGGCTACGAAGCGGAACTCGGATATGGGCGTTATGAGAATAACGAAAGCTCCGGCATCACCGACGAAATATACACAAGCGGCGACCGCATAGTGTTCACACTTGAGGACTTGCAAGAATACATTGAGAACTACGGCGTCAACACGACCGATTCGTACTATATCTACCTCGAATACGAGGAAAACGGCGCGGGCTCCCTCTACGACACGACGCCGGGGGATTCCACGGACGTAATTAAGTACCTTCGCCCTGAAACCGAGAAAAACCAGTATAAGGGCACGACGATAGTCCTGCCGAAAAGCGTGTACGTGACGGACTTCGTGTTAGAGCTGCGGGACATTCCGGGCGGCAACGATTTCAGCGCGGAGCTGGAGGGCGTGACGGCGGACGTCAGCCCGAAAGCGGTAGAGGTACACGGGCATTTCTTCACGATAGAAGCCAAGGGCGGCGCCGTGAACGCGGCCCGCCAGCTCGTCTGGGATTCCGTCTCAGCCAGCGAGAACGACTATTACATAAAAAACACTGAGACCGGTATTACGCCCAAGCAGGACCCGGCAAAGCCGGTGTACACCGCCGGCAGCTATGGCGTCGGAGCCGCCAATACGCAAACTGAAAACGATCTGTGGACCGGCGGCAGCGCCTACAACAACGGCGCGGCGGTCTCGGCTGAAACGACGGCGAAAATATCCGTCAAGGATAAAGCTCTGACGGGCGTCGCGAAGCTTGAAAACAGCTGGGACCGCCGCAACGAGGCCGAGGCGGGTACCGATAACGACTATGTGCGCTTTTACGACTACGGCGAGGACGGCGTAACGCCGAATGTCCTGTGGCAGTACATCAACTTCCAAAACCCGGCGTCGGAGGGCGGCACGGACAACACCGCAGTCAGCCGCGTGGACTTCACCTACAACGCCGACGCGTATTTCCGTATGAAAAACATCTACATCGCGGCGGATATAATCGACCCGGTGACCGACCCGCAAAATCCCAGCTCCGAGGTCTTCCACGGCTGGCACGGCGACTGGCGGCCCAGAAGCTTCGAGATAACCGCGATAGCGAATAACGTAACGTCAAAGGTGAGCATCCCCGACGAAAAATTGATAGACTATTTCAATACGTGGGAGTGGATAGACGGCGTCAAATATTACGTGCTCGACGCGGAGGAGCTTTTCACTACGTTCGGCGATGCCGTAGGTCAGGATGGTTTATCGCAGGAGCCCGGCAAGCCCCCGATATTCGGGATAACGGGCAGCGATAAATACGGCTTTGACGCGGAGTATATGCCCTTGCGGATCACGACGTTCAGCGGCGCGTTCGAGACGACGCACCTGCTTTCCGAGGGCATAAAGGATATGTTCCTCCCCGGTACGTATTTCCTGACTGGCGACGGTACGCAGAAAACGGACACCGTCGACGACATAATGGTGCGCGGCGACTACGTAGACAAGACGGACTACACGGAGGAAATCGAAGAAGCCGGCTACACGTGGGACAACACCACCCCGACGTTCAAAGGCTCGAGAGCGGATAACGACCCGTTCGACGCCTTACAGCACAACAAGCAGAACGAATCGCAAAATCAATCGTGGACGGCGAACGCGACGCTTAACACCTGGTACACGACGAAGGAGGAGGTAAAGAACAACACAGGCGCCTCCCGCAAGTGGAAGCTGCCCGACGTGGAGGCAAAGGTGCCTCTGGCGCACCGCTACGCCGTGGCAAATTCAAGCTGGACGTGGCGCGGCGTGACGGAGGACGGCACGGAGGAAATACGCCCGGAGGACGTGGGCGAAAAAGCGCTGAAGCTGAATATGCTCCCCGGCGATAAGATCACCGGAACATATACCGTGCGAAACGCCGGCAAGGAAATGCCGGAAAACGCGACGCACGAGTTCGGCAATATCGCGCTCTACGACCCGGCCTACCTGATGTTCGCCAACGGCGGCGCGAAGCCCGCCAACGGCACAAACAATGCGGCTGCGCCCGGAGCCGCCAACGCGGAAAACCTGATGCGCGGCCTGGAGGTCACGTCGATAGAAGTTGACTATTCCGCGTCCGGCCTCGCCCCGGATACGACCGCCGAGACCCTTGACAGGAACACGCGCGTGTTCTACAAAGAGCGCCACAGCAAAGACGACGGCGCCGTTGACGCGGACTGGATCGAGTTCGCTTACGACAGCGCCGCGCCGGGCTATTCGTATGAGTACGACTCGGCCAAAAAAATCGGCACGTACACGTTCCCCGCCGCGATGAACGTCAAATTCATCAATATAACGACGACGGGCGAGCTGGGCTTTGTCACAAAAGACACAGCGGAGCAGACAAGCGACCCCGGCGTCGTCCAAAACGACACGCTGACCGTGACGGTCAACTACGCGCTGGTGGACGACTACGAGGGCGCCCACGGCGGCATTCAGGGCAAGAACTTCCACACGGAGATAATAGACGCCCCGGTGCGCCGCCACGACTTCAACCCCGTGGTGATGACGAGCGCGACAGACAGCCCGAACGCCCCGGTCACGAGAGCGAGAACGCGCGCGGACAACACGGAGCTCGACGTCAACGCGAATAACTTAGACGGGCAGCGCCCAGTTACCGGCAGGCCGGCAAAAAATCTGCCGGAGAAAATTTCGCAGAACTATGACGCGTTTCAGGTGCTCAAGTTCCTGAACCTCAGCCTTTACTATCAGCCCGGCGAGTTCCGCGGACTGTGGCTCGACGGCGATTGGATAAATGAAACGCCCGGCTGGTGGACCGCCGCGAATTGGACGGACGCCAACCTGACGGCCAACAGCGCCGGCTACTATGAAAACGACAGCCTGTACGTCGTCAACTACAAGAGGGTAGGGGCGGCCGCCGCCGGCACGGGAGAAGCGGCGGCAAAGCCCGGCGACACAAGCCCCAACGTCACGTGGAACTGGGGCGGAAACCTCGACGGCAGGGACGCTTTCATCAAGGTGACGGACATCAAAAACTACACCTATCGCAACAAGGCGGATCTGTCCGTGCGAGTGGCCTTGGACACGAATATCAAGGGCTCGGGCGTCGGCGCCGTTCCCTACGACGGCTTCCTGCTCTCCGCGTGGCCCGTCGCGGCGTACCCGGCAAATTACGACTTCGACTTCCTGCGAGACGGCGAAAAAGCAGACGATGACGCGAATGATGATATATACGCCGACTTCCATTCCGCCGGCTGGTACGGAGACGGCAAGGATGCCGTAAGCGGCGAAACCGAATACAAATGGGTGGAACGCAAAACCGACGGCGACGGAAGCTATGAGCTGACCCCGATGACGGATGACGAAACTCTCGACGGCAAATACAGGCCGAAGCTCTATTACACGACAGACCCGTCCTCGACGCCCGAAAACAGCGTAGTGTGGAAGCAAGTAGCGTTTGACGATATAGACGCCCAGACGCCGCCGGAGGAGGGCTTCGCCGCCGTGCGCCAGCTCCGCTGGGACTACGGCTCCGTGCCCAGCTACACCTACGTGAGAACGGGCGACGGCACGCCGTCTGTGCCGGAGAAAGAGCCGCAGCTCATAAGCGGCCATTACATCGACACCAACAATGATAATGAATACACAGTGCCGGACGACCCGGGGGATTTGCAAGAAACGGACGATATCTGGGTCGCGGAAGAGCCTTATGACAGTACAAACGAAGACCCGGATTATCCGGCGATTGCGATGTATTCCGATGCGGAAGACGGCCTGCCCGCGCAGCCGACGCAGTACGAAACCGTGCCGCTGGCCTTCCCCGACGTATACATCGCCGGCTACGGCTATTGGCGGGACGAAAGCGGCCCCACCGCCGCGGTTTACACCATCGACGGTAACGCCCGGCCTATCTACACCATCGGCATACTGGGCGACCTCGACCGCTCCACGACGCTAAACGGCGGCTACGCCCTGTCGAGCCAAAACATAGTGCGCGTGACGCCGGACGTGGAGATAGCCACACACGCCTTCCCCGACCGCGCCAGCGCCGAAAAGAAATTCTTCGGCAACTCCGACGAGATAAAATTCTGGTACCGCCCCGGCGACGAGCTGTGGTACAAGACAAGCGTGCAGAACCACTATACCGCCTACAATAGGGCGGAAACGGCGGTAAAAAGCGGCACGGGCGTGATACAGGACTTGGCCGTGTATGAAAAAATACCGGAGTACATCGACGCCGATTTCCTGGACCCGACGAAGCTGGAAGAAGCGGGCCTCACAAAAGACACGGACTTCGGCGTGGACGCGGACAACGAAAACCGCGTGATATGGATCACCACGGACGGCGTTAATACCCTGCTCGGCGACGGTTCGGACGACGCGCTGCTCAGCATAAATATGTTCTACCGCAACCCGGAGAACGATCAGGAGTACAACGAAAAGTTCAACGGCGCGAAAACCTACTCCGCCGCGGAGCTGGCGGGAAGCTACGCCGAGCTGCCTAAGACGTATATCGATGACACGGAAAAACGGATAGACAGCTCCGAGGAACGCTCCGTCTTCAAGGCCCCCCGCATAAACGTCTATTACATAGAGGACTGGGATATTGACGGCGATCAGGTGACGCAAGAGACGACGCAAACACTCAACCTCTCGCAGCTCACCCATCCGACGAACCAGAATTTCACCGGCAACTGGGCCCAATATCAGAACAGCAACGGCCACTGGACCGGCCCGTTCATCCTGGAGCACGCTTACAATCCCGTGGGGAATGTAGTATACCCGTCCTCCAACCGGCCCGCCGGCGTCAGCAAAATAACCTTCGCGGTGGTGGAATTTGACTTCGGGCAGGAGGAGGACGTCTGGCTCAACCCAGTCCTGCCGGACACGACGGCGATCAACGCCCACAGCCCGGCTGCTTCGGGGGCCGCCGAGCCCTCCGAACCCGCCTACGGACACCTTCACAGCGTCAACGGCCAGAGCCTGAACCCCGGCGACCGCGTGGAGATACAATACAAAGCCCGCAACAACGGCAAATTGCCGACGGCGAACGACACAACGACGGGCCGCGTGAATTACGCGCCGATGGCCGGCGACCTGACACAGCTGGCGTTTCAGGGGAGCTCCTGGCAGCGTGCCAGTGGTGCAAGCTCCTATACCTTGGCGCCTTACAGCGACTACGAGTTGTCCTATGAGCCCCATGTGACGAATGTCTCAAGCCGCCTGATGGAGGGCGACTACCTCTACCATGAGGCGGGGGTGAGCGGCACGCCCAACAGCGGCACGGCAAAAGAACAGTTCCTGGGCAAATACGCGCACTGGCTGCCGGCCAGCGACGCGGCCAAAACTCTCAGCCGCGGCTGGATGACGGAGCACTCTTTTTCTGTTGAGAGAAAAATTGGGATGAACGTGAGCTGGTTCACTTTTTACTACTACCAATATCACTCCGCCAGCCTTCTGCTCAATTACGGCAAGCGTATCAATAACACTCTCGCGTCCGGTAACGCCGACCTCTGGATCGGCACAGACGGCATTTGGGACACCGACCGCCGCTCAGAGAACAATCTGAAAGCGACCAGCACCGACGATATGTACGATATGCGGGTTCAGGTGCTGACTCCCCGCACGGAAAAGGTGCAGGGCGCGACGGCGGCCGATATTCGCCCCGTATACGGCTACGTAAAAGTCGGTGATGAATACATCTGGCAAGCGCTGGAGGACGGCGATATTTCGGCAATGGCGGACGAAGTGAAAACCAGCTACACCGCCGCCCGGCCGCCGGAGGACACGCCGCTGCGCGAGAACACCGTATGGGCGGAGAGCCGTATGCACCTGCGCCGCGGCTGGCTTGCCGCGACGTCGGAGCTCCCGTCGGAAAAATTGGAGTACGAACAAAACCTCGACCTCAAGCTTACAGCCTACAACTACGGCGACTGGGGCTTTAGCGGAGTTAATTTTGTCGAGGTAATGCCCTTGGGCACACAGCCCCGGTTCGACTCGGACGGTCTCCCCGTGGCGGAGATAACGCTGGGCGGCGTGACCTACAACAGCAAGGATGCTCCGGGCGTAATAAAAACAGAGATCATCCAGAGCCCCGCCTATTACGACCCGGAGAATAAACAAAGCCACGCCGCGAAGGTGGACCCCGATAATCAATACGTCGCGCCCATTGAGCAGATGGATTATAACGTGCGGCCCTACGCCGCCGCGCCCTTACACAATGACATCAACATCGGCTACGTCGCCGACGCCGTCCCGTGGGTTGTGAAGGTGACGGTCACGAGCGAGCTTGGCGTGTGGTGGAACTCCGCCAAGGAAACCGCGTGGGCGGCGGAGGGCAATCCGCTGCAAAGCGGGTGGGCCGGAGACCCGTCGCAGTACACGGCGGTGTTGAAGGCCGCCGTAGTGGACCTCAATTACAACGAAAAATGGTACGACAAGCTGCTGGCGTACCCCATTTTGGACGGAAATTCAACGGAATATGAGATTTACGACTATGAGTACTCATCCACCGGCAGAACCGGCGCGGCGACTAAGCTCAAGGACAAAATCACCGGCGAGACGGCGGGCCGGGGGACGGATCCTGTTCCCGCGACGTATGTTTTCCGCCTGTATGAGAATCCGTCGGGGAGGCGCAGCTTAGGGTACGCGCAGGATGATGACGTAAAACGCGCGATCGATCAGTCAACAAACAGTCCCCCAACCTTTGGGATCGGGTACAACTATTTTTACCATAGCTGGTACCGCGATAGCGCGAAATATTTCGCGAGAGACACAAGCCTCCATACCGATTACGTCAACAAAGAAATCAAGCCCATAGCCTGGCAAGCGCCGTACATACACGGCGTCAACAAGCACACCGTCCGCGCCTCGGCGGATATGACGGAAAGCTTGCCGGGCTTTGAGGGCGTCCCCTATTCCGGCAAAAACGCCTATGAAGTGCGCAAGGTGGCGCGCAACGGCGACTACGCCGACGCCAAACACCCGACCATCGGCCTGACGCCCAGCGTCGGGGCCGACGCGGAGACGGATTACTCGACACAGGTCTCAGAGCCGATCCAGAATTTTGACATTCACCTGAAGGCGGACTCCACCTCCAACACGCTGTTTGACCCGGTGTACACCGTCCTGTTCCCGCAGGGCATAGTCCCGATGACGACCCGCACGGTAGGCGACGTACCCCTGTCCAGCGACGGCACGCCCTACCCGTGGTATCAGCCGGAAGGCACCTACAGCGCAGAAGGCCCCGGCGAGAAAAACGCGACGTGGCTGAACGGCGTATACATAGGCTCCTGGGACGAGGGTGAAGGCAAATACGTCAAAGACCCCGAAATAGAGGCGGCGATGGCGCTGATCGACCCGGACGGCGAAGGGATGCAAATATTGTGGTCCGTGGGTCTCGACAGCGACGAGACGGCGAAAAATCTCGGCGTAACAGTCAACACCGCCGTGGGCGACCGGCAGACGACGGCAGACCCGATAAAATATCTGGACGGTACGCTTGTCAGCGATGGCTCAATTACGGAGGAATATCTGAAATCGCTGTTTGACGTGCGCGTGGATTGGCTGTACTACGCCGACGGCGACGCTTACGGCGGTACGCCGGGCGTGCCCATGCGCCGGTATCTGGTGCAGTTTATCCCGAAAGTGCAGCCTTTCAAAGAGGGCTTGCGCATCCCGCAGGGCTCGTCGCTGACGATCTCAATAAGAACGGCGGCGGCGGCGACGCCCGAAGTGCTTACCCCCGGCGTGGACCCGGACGACCCGCCCCGCGAAAACGTCGCGCTGGTGCAGCGCTGGCAGGATATTGTCACTTTCCTGACGAGCCGCAGCGACCCGACGAAGCTGCAAGCGGCGCCGGAGTCCGCCTACCCCTCGTCGCAGTTCAAGAGCGCGCTGACAAAGTACGAGGAGGACGGCGCCATACAGTTAGAGCACTGGACGGCGGACCGCTTCCCGCAGTACAAAAGGCCGGCGGCCTATCTGCCCCAGCGGGCGAGAGAAGCGCTGAACGGCGAGGACCCGCACGGCATTGCGCCGGGCGGCGAGCTGGTATATATCTTCACGCAGAACCCGAATCCGGAATCTTGGAAGGACGTCGGCGTTATGCGCACGATGTACGTCAAGGGCGCGGGGCCGCGGCTTGTGCTGGATAAGCGCATCGTGGCGTCCACCCGTTACGACGAGGAAAAGAACGCGGCCGTGCCGACGCCGGGCACCCCGGATCAGCCGGACGGCAGGGGAGCGCTTCTGGCAAACAATGCCGCCCCGCCGCTGTACTCCTTCGGCGACGAGATATGGTTCTCACTGGAGGCGTTAAACGACCCGTCCATCAGAAACGAGTCCAACAAAGACCTCGGCGTCCTGACGAATTCCCAGCTGCTGTTTGTAGACCAGCTCCCGGACTTCCTCAGCTACGCCTACGATTATATAATAGAGATACAAGACCCGGACGATCCGGCTAAGACCAAGCTGCTGACAAGGGATGAGGCCGCCGCCGCCGGCTGGCAGATCGCGCTTAAGGCCGATATGACGCAGCCTATGCCCTCCACGACCGGCGCGGAGCATATAGTGATGTTCACGGCGCTGACGCCCAGCCGCGTAAAGGACGGGCAGAAGCTGGCTATGGGCCGTATGGAGCCTGACGAATGGTTCCGCCTGCGGATCAAGACCCGCGTGTCAATGCTGCCCGAGCCGGACAAGGTGGAGGCGCCTAAGGATGTGAACGGGCAGCTGGGTACGGTGCTCAGCGAGTGGGGCCCGTATACCAACTACGCCTATCTCGGCGTGGAGAACAGCAATTATCCCACAGCCGGCGTCACGATCTTGGTGGAGCAGGAGGTGGGCTCTATCGAGTTCGCCAACGCCGTGGAGGAATACGCCCAAAACCGCGACTATGACCGGGACGGCAAAAAAGACAAATTTTTCAGCGCCGACAGCGAGAGACTGAGGCTCTTGCAGCCCAACGTAAACGCCCGCAAGGAAACCGACGGCGTCCGCCAGCGCTACGACACGGGCAGCACTCAGGTGCCGATCTACACCGCGGCGGAGGACATCGGCTTCGTCTTAGCGGACGTCGAGAACCGCGGCGGCCCGCTAAAGGAACTGATAATTCAGGACATCCTGCCCAGCAGGGACAACACGACTATGGCGATAAAGGACTGGACCACCAACATCAAGAGCGTCCAAACCGGCAAATGGTCGGTCCCGGCGCCCTACAGGCCGGCCGATTACGGCGTATACGTCTACTACGCGACGCAGTACACCGACCCCGTTGACCTCGGCAATACCTACGCCACAGACCACGGCGCCGGCGGCGTCTGGACGCTTGCAAATCCTGACCTCGACGACGACGGCGTCCCGGACGGTCTGCCGATAGACGAAAACATGGAAATCAAATTCATCGTCTACGACGAAGGCGGCCTCACGATAAACACCGCGGCGACGAAGGAGCTGCAAGAGGGCATACGTCAGATACGCATCGTCATACGCGGTAACAACGGTCAGCTTGTCCCGCAGGGGCTAAAGGTCGATTATTCCGACCCGGAGCCCGATCCGGGGGACTACGATTACACGGCCTATCTCGCGGCGTCCGCGCTGACCGCCCCGAATTTCGAGCAACCCGGCAATCCGTATGATCTGGGCTCAAAGACCGCCAACATCTTTGACCGTCTGGAGCGGTTCAATTACTGGCAGTACAGAAATATGCTCAGCGAGACGGTGCCGAAGCTCGTTCAGCAGCGCGCGCCGATGATATATATGTCCGTCACCGCTTACGAGGCGTTCCCGCTGCCCCTGAAAAATCAGGCGCAGTTCTGGGGACAGTATTCGGACGCCTACTTCAAGGAGTTTGAGTATAACGACGCCTCCTTCCGCATCGCGGACACGGTGCCGACGGTGGACCTGCGCATCGAGACGCGCTACTTCAAGTACAATAATAATGAAACCCCAACAAATTTGAACGACGACTATTTCGCGTGGTCTAAGGACCTGATAATAAACCCGCTGCGCTCCACGACGCTGCTGTACAAGGTGCAGTATGAATCGGTGAAGGACGTGGAGTGGAAGGGGCTCCCGGACGTGTGGGATGCGGATTACGACAAGCGCCTCGCCGACAGCCGCGCGCAGAACGGAGATGATATTGATACGCTCCTGCCTGCCGGATGGCGGGACTTGGACATCGACGAGGTAAACACGCTGGGCAATACATTCCTGCCCGAGCGGTGGGCGCTGCGCAATCTGGTGGCGTGGAGGATGATACCGCTGGAGCGGCAGAAGCTGTACCGAGAGGACGCGATCATCGACCCCGTCGTCACCGTGGCCCTGTCGCCGCTGGCGACGGTGAACGCCGATTTTGAGATGTATAAATGGCAGGCGGACAACGGCGAAGGCGCCGTGGACGGCGCCCGCAGCTCTCCGCTGCAAATAGCGGGCCTCAGCGAGGCGAACGGTTACAACGAACAGCTCGGCCCGGAGGCGGATTATACCCCCTTCGAGGCGACTAAGGACCTGCGCCAGATGACGTATAACGGTCAGGCGGGCTATTTCCTGAACAAGGACGCCTGGACGTGGCGCGTCGTGGACGGCTACGGCAGGACCGTATACGACAGCGACGTAATGCTGTCCACAAGGGACAGAGACGGCGACGAGGTGGCCGACCCGAACGTGGTGATAAAGTCCGCCAACATCGCCGAGCCGGACGAGGCGCAGGACGGCGCCGTGACGCTCAACCGCCAGACTATAACGTGGTTCTTTGAAGGCAAGCTGCTGCCAGGGCAGTACATTGAGATATTATTCACCTGCGGCGTGGATCACACCAAGAGCTACACGACAAATATGTCGCTGCGCAGCATAGCGTTCGGAATAAACAGATCGGGCACGCTTAAGGCGTATCTGCCCGCCGGCGAGGAATCGCAGGACGGCCTGTCGCTGCAAAACGACGCGAACGATTTTAACGAAAATGGAAAATTCGTCGAGCGCGACGCCGTGCGCAACTCCGAGCTGTTCGTGTTCTCCGATATCAGCACGCAGATCGTGTTCAAGGACGCGATAACGGCGCTAAGCCCCGACCCCGGTACGCGCGCGCCGTCAGCGTCGGTGCTTGAGGAGGGCGGGGACGTGACGTTCGTCAACACGATGCGCAACCCGAACGCGACCTCCGGCGATTCGGCCAAGGACGAGGCGAACACTCTCAAAAACCCGGTGATGTTTGACATTCTTCCGTTTGTGGGCGATATGGAGGTCGTCTCGCTGGAAACGAAGTACGGCAACGGCAGCTATTATCTCGACGTGATGCGCAGGCTGGCGGGGCAGACCGATGCCGAAGGCGGCACAAAATGGAACCCGGTGTTCGACCCGTTCTCATTCGAGTCAAGCCTGCTGTCGGAGAAGCGCATAGAGAACAAAGTGCCGGTGACGAAGGAGGACGGAACGCCGCTTCTGGATGAGAACAACGAGCCGGTGGTTACGACCGAGTACGAGTATGAGTTCACGGAGGAACAGCTCGAAAACGGCAAGGACTACACCGTCTGGTACGGTCCGATCACGCGGGACGTGAACGGCACGGTGAACGGTATCGGCGACTTTGAATTTAACAAGGTGCTGGACTCCAATACGCCGAACAAAGGCTGGGTAAGTGCTTATGACGAGAGCACGATCACAAACGAGACCCGCAGCACGGAAAGCTTCTATAAACAAATCCGCGAGGAGATGGTGGATCAGATCAAAGAGGCCGACCTCGCGAGCATGGCCGAGCTGCGGAAATATTTCGTCAGCGAGCCGGAGCTGCGGGCGATGGAAAGCTCAAATCCCGCGATGTACAATACTCTCGTGAATCAAAACGGCTTCAAGGCGTTCTTCATCCACTTCAACACGAAGGACCAAAGGCTCGCCCCGCACTCCAGCTGGATCGTGACGTACAAGATGAGATCCCCGCTGAACTATACAAAGCCGCAGCTGAACCCGGACAGCTATCTTGACAGCGTCGCGTGGAACAACTTCGGGAGCTGGTCGTACAAGGGGACCTCGGGGTCGGCGCCCAACGACTCCAACCTCGCCGGCGTTTACGTCGGCGCGGCGCCGGGCAAGGTGTATCTCGGGGACTACGTGTGGTTCGACGCCAACGGCGACGGACTGCAAAACGAGGTGTACGCAAAGCTTGACCAGAACAGCGGCCGCGTGCTGCCCTATATCGACGCGGACGGCAAAATGTATACGGACGAACACGAAAATGTGATTGCCGACGACCCCGGCATCAACGGCGTCCGCGTACAGCTCCTGTCGCCCGAAGGCTATGAAATAACAAGCGCCGGCGCGCGCATCAAAAAAGACCCGGAGAACGGGAAGTATTACGCCATCGACGAATTCGGCGATTGGCTCCTTTACAGCATAGACGGTGAGCGCGTAGAGTCGTCGCTGCCGCCGATGCAGCCGGTAATTACGACGACGGACTACGCCGGCCGGCGCGGCTTCTACAATATGCCCAACGTCTCGCCGAACGTCGATTACAGCCTGCGCTTCATATTCCCAGAGACGGAGATCGGCAAGGGCCTGACAATAAAGACGACGCACGGCTTTGACGAGACCGCCGCCGTCGGAGTGACGGCTTACGGCCCCGGCGAGCTGCTGCCCGACGGCGCGACCGCGGAAACGCTTGTCGTGTACACCGGCAAATTCAGGCTGAAAAGCACTACGGCCGCGCTCGGCGAGTACGGCGATAATGCCGACAAGTACTACACGGACTTTGATATCGGCGTCAGCTACACGCTCAGCTACGCCGGGACGGTGTGGTACGATTACAACAAAACGGTGGCGCTCTACGGCAACGGCTATTTAGACGCTACGGACGGCGTCCCCGACGGACAGGGCACAAGGCCGGGCATCGCCGGGGCGACCGTGAGCCTGATCGACGCCGATACCTACGATCCCGATGAAGACATAATAGAGACGGTCACGGGAATGAACAACCTCCCGCTGAGTATGCTTACCGGCTTAAGCGGCAAATTCCTGTTCAACTTCGTGCCGGCGGGCAATTACATCGCGCGCGTCACGCTGCCGGACGGGACTGAATACTACCTCACGCAATATGTGGGGGAGGACGACAAGGACCCGTCCGCGGACCCGGTGAACGGAGAGCGTCATCCCAACGACGGAAAAGCGGAAACCGTCCAAGCGGCGGACCCCGAGACGGACGATCCGATAGACGTCCCGACGGGCCATTACGTGACAAACGAGTTCACGGCTGAGATGGGAGCGCAAGAAAGTACAAATCCGAAGTGGGACGATGTATACAAGCGTTACAAGCTGATCGACGCGCTTGACTTCGGCTTCCTGCTGCCGAACTACGGCGCGATAGGCGACGTGATATGGCACGACGCCGACCACGACGGGATTCAGGGCGAAAACGAGG
This sequence comes from Oscillospiraceae bacterium, assembly GCA_031266955.1. Taxonomy (GTDB): domain Bacteria; phylum Bacillota; class Clostridia; order Oscillospirales; family Oscillospiraceae; genus JAIRRO01. The sequence goes on from JAISAA010000263.1 coordinate 37,706, forward strand.
CGGGGCTTGAGGGCGTCACGCTGACGCTTGAGGTCTACAAGCGCTTAGCGGACAAGTGGGAGCCGCTGAGCGAGGCTGAGGTAGAGGCGCTGGCGGCGGCCACGGGTATGAACACCGTAGCCGTGACCGACGAGGACGGCCTTTACAGCTTCACAAATCTGCCGGTGATGGATACGGCGGCGCACAGCGCCTACGGCTACAGAGTGCGGCTCGCGGAGCTGCCGGACGGATACGCCGTCACGACGTATCACGACCTCGGCAAGGACTCCGGCAATCACTTCAAAAACCCGGCGATCACTACGGAAAGCGAAGTGGCGCTCTTCGACAGCGACCTGTACTACAACGGCTATCTCGAGCAGAGCAAGCCCGCCGCGGACGCGTTTGAGCCGATAGTCGTAGCCGCGCTTGACGATACGCTTCCCGACGGCTGGGACCTGACGAGGCCGCGCGTAATAGACGACCTCGACGGCGGTCTCATCAAAATCCCCGAGTTTACGATAAGCGGTATCGCGTGGTACGACGAGGACGGAAACGGCCTGCGCGAGGCCGAGGCCGGCGATAGCCCGTCCCCGGACGAAATGCAGGTAGAGTTGCAATACTACGCGTATGAAGACGGCGCGTATTACTGGCGCGACGTCCGCGTGACGGGCGAGGGCGACGAAAAACGCCTGTTGTTCGAGGGCGACGACGGCTATGACGGGGCGGAGGGCTACGCGCTGCTCACCGCCACGGGAGCCGGCGACGCCGCTGCCGGCTCCTATAAATTCACAGGGCTGCCGATAGGCCGCGCGGTGGAGAAAAACGACGGCGTGACGGAGCTGGAGCGTCTGGGCTACAGGGTAAAGGCGACGCAAAGCCTCGGATATGTGACGTTCACGCAATACGTATCGGGAGCCGGTAACGCCGCTACGGAGAAAATAAACAGCAATGTCATGACAACGGCCGACGGCGGGATAACAGGCTATACCGACGCGCAATATCTGACGAGCGTGTTCCAACCGCCGATGACCGCGCCAGAGCTGCCGGCGGGCGCGCCCGCGGCGGCGCTGTGGCAGACGTTTGACTTTACAAAGGCCTCGAATTGCGAGAATGTGGACGTCGGTCTGAAAAAGGCGGAGCACTCGGCAAAGCTCGGCGGCATAGTGTGGCTCGACATCAACGAAAACGGCCTGATAGACGAGTTTGACGCCGACGGCGACGATGCGCCGGATACGCCGGAGGTGCGCTTCCACGATAAGGCGATGTACATCTATGTAAAGAGCCTCAAGGCCGGCGACGACAAGTGGTATCCGTATGTTATAGAGAGACCGTACTATCTCTACGAAACAGACTTCAATGCGGACGCTCTGCCTTCGCCCTCAATGGTGCGGACGGGCGGCGACGGGAGCTACGCGGCGGAGGTCGAGGCTGGCAACTTCAAGCTCGGCGCCGAGGGCTTCGGCAAGCCGTTTGAGTATCTGATGACGACGCAGCGCGTCTATGACGCGGGGCCGCCGGAAACAGGCTTGAAGTGGACGCTGTTTGACGAAGACGACCCTGATTGGGTGGGCAAGCACGCCGCCAACGAGCAAGACGACCCGTACTATATAGCGAATAACTTCCGCGCAGCGGCGGACGGCCAGCTTGCGGACGTCGACCGAGGCGTATCGACCCCGACGCGCCTCGGCGAGAGCGACGACGACACCGGACGCTTGCTGCCCGAGACGATAGCGGACGCGATGTGGCTGAACTGCGGGCTGATCCCGCTGGATGACGAATACGAGGACAATACGCTCGAGCTCAGCAAAAGCGTGGATAACGACGGCTCAGACGCTGAAAACCCGGTACGGCCCGGCGACGAGCTCGAGTACACGGTGACGGTCGTGAACAGAGACATAACGTGGCCGATGAGCAAGCTCCTGAAAAATGTCGTGGTGTATGACGCCGTGCCGGAGAAGACGACGTTTGTTCCGGGCTCCGTCGTCATAAAAGTGAACGGAACGACGGTGACGCCGTACATCCCGGACGGCGAGACGCCCGGCTACGACGGGGAAAGCATAAAGCTTGTGTATATGGGTGCCGCGAACACGGAGGAGACGACTGGTCTGTGGTGGCAGATACCGGAGCTGCGCATAGACGATACGGTGGAAGTGAAGTTCAAGGTAAAAATCACGGAAGATAAGGAAGAGCTCGGATACGTTTTGGAGGACGACGGCAAGCTGCACGCGCGGATACTGAACGCCGCCCTCGCGGCGGAATTCGGTACGACCGAGATACCCGGCGACCCGGAGCCGGATCCACAAGACCCGGAGGAGCGCGACCCGAATCCCGACGTCCCGCCGCTCGATCCCGATACGCCGGTAGACCCCGACGGAGACGGCCCGGAGGAACCGGAGCTGCCGGAAAGGGACGACGCGGTGACGGAGCTTGAAGATGATCCGCCGGTTCCCGAGCCTTCACCGTCGCCCTCCGATTCTCCACCGCCGCCGCCACCGCCGCCTCTGCGGTCTCCCGAACCGTCGCAATCACCGGAGCCGCCGGAGTCCCCGGGACCGTCTGAGCGGCCGAGAGAATCCCCGCCGGTATCCCCGCCGCCGCCGACGGTGACGCCTACGCCTACGCCAAGCCCCGGAGAAAACAGGAAGCCGCCCCCGCCGAACACGCCGGGCAATACGCTCGTGCCGAACGGAGACGGATACATAGAGATCGACCCGGACGGGACGCCGGTAGGCGAGTGGTATCTGGACGACGACGAATGGATATTCGATCCGTTCCCGCCGCTCGGAGAGATGCCGGGAACAGGCGACAGCTTCAAGCCGGCCGCGCTGGTCGCGATATTCATCGCATCCGCCATAATACTCATTCTCATCTTCTGCGCGCCGAAACGCGGGAAAAAGAAATAGCAGGCAAAACCGCCTGCCCTCAACGGAGGGCAGGCGGTTTTTTATATTACTCCGACCGGGAGGAGTGTATCAACATCCCATTGTATCGCCGTCATCCCCATAGAGCCCACGGTTTTTATCACGTTGTCGTCGTATTCCCCATACGGCGCGCGGAAAAGCGACGGGGTGACGCCGCACGCCGCGGCTATCTTTTCGTTCGCCTCGGCGATATTCGCTGTAATTTCGCCGGCGGACAGCTTGGTAAAATGCGCGTGGTCGTCCGAGTGGTTCATCACCTCGTGCCCGGCGTCGGCGAGCGCTTTTACAGATTCCGGATAGCGCTCCGCCCACGCGCCGACGACGAAAAACGTCGCCTTAACGCCATATTTGCCCAAAATGTCGATGAGCTGCTGCGTGTCCTCGTTGCCCCACGCCGCGTCGAACGTCAGGGAAACGGCCTTGCCGTCGCGTTCCACCGAGTAGACGGGCAGCGCGCGCGCCGTCGCCGAAGCGCCGACGACCGCGGGATGCGACACGACGGTGAATATCGCGGCGGCGGCAAGCACGCACCCCGCGGCGGCGAGCTTTCTGCGGCTGAGAGTGACGAACACCCTCGCAAATTTATCCTTCAACGCGTTCGGAAGCCTTGGACTGAACATAAAAATACCCCCTGAATATTATTTTTCGGCGAGACCGGGCGAACGCGCCGTCCCGCGCGGCCCCGCCGTCATACTTTATGTACAAACCACAAGCCGTATGTGCGCCGCGAAAAAAGTGAAATTGATTTCGAGCAATTCCGAGGAAACGGGCGTAATCTTGCGAAAACGAGCGATTTTACCCTTCAGCTTAATAAAATTCGGAAAAAACTGTTGACAGGGGGCTCTCGCTGTGTTATAAATGCAGAGCACATTTCAGGATCGGCATAAGCGCGGGTCCTCAACACCAATGTTTTTAATATCAATAAGGAGAGTAAGAAAATGTCAACCACACTTGCCAAACGGGAGACAGTCTCCCGCAAATGGTATGTCCTTGACGCAAAGGGACGTCCGCTCGGACGCGTTGCGGCGCAAGCCGCCGTCATCCTGCGCGGCAAGCATAAGCCGGACTTTACGCCCAATGTGGACTGCGGCGATTTCGTCATTATAGTCAACGCCGCCGAGGCGGTGCTCACGGGAGACAAGCTCCGCCAGAAGTATTACCGCCGCCACAGCGGCTGGGTCGGCGGGCTGAAGGAAGTGCAATACAAAAAGCTGATGGAGACGCGCCCCGAGCTGGCGATGCGGCTTGCCGTCACCGGAATGCTTGCGAAGAATTCGATAGGCAGAGAGTCCGCGCGGCGTTTGCGCGTGTTCAAGGACTCAGAGCATATTCACGCGGCGCAAAAGCCCACCGCATGGAATATGGATTAAACCAAAACGCGGAATAAAGGGAGGACCTGAATAAAAATGTATACAAGCAAAAAGCCTTATCTTTACGGCACGGGACGGCGCAAATCTTCCGTCGCTCGGGTACATCTGTTCCCCGGCGGGAACGGCGTCATCAAAATCAACGGACGCGATATCGACGATTATTTCGGGCTTGAGACGTTAAAGCTGCTCGTGCGGCAGCCGTTTGCCGTGACAGGCACGTCCGGCGGATACGATATCGAGGCTACCGTGTCAGGCGGCGGCGTTACGGGTCAGGCGGGCGCTATCCGGCACGGCGTGGCGCGCGCGCTCCTGCTTGTCGATGACACGTTCAGGACGTCCCTGAAGGCGGCGGGGCTTCTGACCCGTGACCCGAGAATGAAGGAGCGTAAAAAATACGGGCTCAAGGCTGCTCGCCGGGCCCCGCAATTCTCAAAACGCTGAAAGGGCTTGCGCATCGCTTTGGGGATGTTTGGAAAACGGAGAACGCTCTCCGTCCGAAAGGGCGGGGGGCGTTTTGATAATTGCATAAAACGTGCCGGCTGGCCGGCACAGTGCGGGGGACGGTGGGACGGGGGTTTTTGCCGTGCGCGGCGTGGACGGGGGACGAGGGACGGAGGACGGGGGGGATTTGCCGTGCGCGGCGTAGGACGGGGGTTTGGAGGCGGCTAAGTTCCGTTGCGTAGTTTTTGTACGGCTTCGGCGATTTCGGGTTTGGCTTCGGACATTAGCTCATCCCAGTTGCCGGCGTAGTGGTAGGTCGTTTCGGCGCCTGAGCGTATGCGGTTTATGTAGCCTGCGAACAGCTCGTAATCGCGCGCGTATACGTGGAAGCTGTTGGCGCGGTGGGTGTAGGAGCCGACCGGGACGCCGAGCTCGCACGCTATGCGCTGCTGCAGCATAATAAGCGCGAACGCGTTCATAAACGTCGCCTTCGCCGCGTCGTTCGAGCGGAATAGAGACTTGCAGTGCAAAGCCCCGCCGCGTATAAAATACTGCAAGGATTGCAGGCAGGCGGGGGAGCCGGATTCCATATCATGCTTGTCGCGCGTCGATATCACCGCGCGGCGGGAATCGGGATTGCGGCGCAGCTCGCTGACGATCCACGGCAGCTGTCCCTCCATTCTGGCGTGGTACGTATACTCCCAATTGCCGCGCCCGACCTCAAAATCGAGTATGCCGTCAAGCATTTCCTGACGGTACTGCTCAAGCGAGCGCGGGTCGCCTATAAAAAGCCGCGAAATAAGCGGCTCCGCGAGAGCGTCGGCGACGGTAAAGGTCATCGACGCTTCCTTTTGCTCTGTGTTATAATCCGGGCAGGGGACTGCGTCGTGGTCGTCCCACAGCGCCGCGAGCGCGTTGTGATACGCCTCCGGGAGAGTTTCGCCGCGAACAAAAAGCTCAAACATACAATATGACCTCCGCTGTTGTTGGAAGCATTATATACGAGCGGCGCGGTGACGTCAAGTGTCGCCGCGCGCACATTGCGGGCATTATTTCTAACGCTGTTATTGTGCCTGCGCGGTGAGCGGTTGCCCCGTCCCGTAGGGGCCGACGTCCTCGGCGGCCCGCCGTTCTCCGTCCACCGTCTACCGTCTACCGTCCCGTAGGGGCGAACTGCGTTCGCCCGATTTCCCTGTGGTGTAGGCCTTTTTTCGCCTGCGCGGCGGGCGCCCCATTTCTTTGCCGAAAGAAATGGGGGAAAGAACGGCAAAAGGGGGTCTCCCCCTTTTGAAACCCCAAAATCGCGGGGGCTTACGGGGGTTGTTTGCGGTTGATGGGTGCGGCGCTGTCATTTTGGGACGGTATCGAAATTTGTATTGCTGTGGCACTCTGTATCAACACGCGAAGCGGCTCGTTTCGCTGCCGCCCTGCTGTGCGAACGGGAAGAACAACCCCCGCCCCTGCGGGGCACCCCCTTCTGAGAAGGGGGCATTTTCAGGAGGCATCTCAAGTCCCCTTCCGAGAAGGGGGTGGCGCGCAGCGCCGGGGGTTGTATCCCGCGTCCATCGTCCATCGTCCATCGTCCCGGGGGAAATCCAAAGGGGGGCGCGCCGCCCCTCTTTGTGTCGCTTTAAGGTGAGGGGTCCAGGGGAGAGGGAAATCGAAATCCCTCTCCCTTGGTCGTTCTTTCGCCCCTTTCTTTCGATAAAGAAAGGGGACGCCCGCCGCGCAGGCG
>JAISAA010000324.1 GCA_031266955.1 Oscillospiraceae bacterium
TTATCAAAAAATATAAATCCTGCGGCACATCGCCGATTTGCCATGCTTCCTCTTTTTTGTCATCTTCTATCCAGGAACGCCATTTTTCATATGTGACATTTTTACCTTCTTTATTGCTATACCTTCTTAACGCACCGGGATTTATTCTGCCGCCATAGCTTTCCCATTCGCTCATCATCTTTTCATACTCATTTTTATGCTTTACTTTTGGAATTTCTAAGTTTAATTTCCCCATAAAACTCCTATATTAAGTTTTTTACTTTTTTAACATAGAATCGATTTCTTCTACTGTTCGATCCGGCTGCTGATATTTTTCTTTTGTATAATCCCCATATCCATTTTCAAACTGCTGAATAAATCTAACCATTCCAACCGGTCCTAATGCTTCCCTTAACGCCTGTAATCCCGTTTTCCTGATTTCGATTAAGTTATTTACATTAATTGTTGTACTCATTTCTTATTGCCTCCATTAAAAAATCCAGCGGATTAATTATTTTCATGTTCAAATTCAATTTCAAACATGCCTTTTCAAATTTATCATCCGTTGTTAACAATATGTCAACTCCTGCATTTTCTGCAAAGCACAAATGAAATCTGTCAAGTGTTCTTATGTTTGTTTGTTTCGATAGTTCTTTTACCCGTTCAAATATGGCGTTACTATATTCTACCTTTCTGTCTATTGCCTGTTCATAAAAATCTTCTACCTTTTCTTGCTTTTCATTGTCTGTAATTTGTTGTAATTCAAAATCCAATGCAGCGCTACCTATAATTTCATCGTTATTTTCTTTCGTCTTGCTAATAATCGCCAGCACCGCCTCCGCTTCCAGATGTATTCTCTCTTGAGTCTGATCGTCGTAAGGTCGATTATAACAGCAACTATCCAAATATAATTTCATTTATCAAAATTCCCATAAATGATATACAATATTCAACAAGGAATAATCCGCGCCCCAAGCTACGCCCGCTCTTGCGCTTTTTTCAAAAACACTACGGGGTCGGGGTAGATGACGGGCGCCACGGCGATGATCGTGGCGTCCGTCGATATCCATTGTGACAGTCCTTGCTGCGACTGTGTCCACCAGTCGATTTGGTCAAGGTCCGTCGGCTTCGGTCTGACGGCCTTGAAATTATAGGCCGGGTCGTCGAAAATAAGCAGCGCCGTCGCATTCTTCGCGCTCAGCTTGTTTGAAATTATGCAGTCGGACAGATGCAGCGGGAGATAGTTCATCTGCCTGAATTTTTGATTTTCCATAGCAAGTCCGCCTTATCTTAAATAATCAGAATGACGCGGCCGTATCGGCAATGCTCTTGTAGTCGTCAAAAAGCTGTGTATCCGCTTTTGCGATGATTTCTTCGATGCTCCACGGATCGGGGTCGTTAAAATTCTCTTTCATCAGCATTTTCGACGGCATAGGCTCGGAATACAGCCCGACCATATTCCCGCCGACGATGAACACGGAGCCCGAAACCTTTTCCGATTTATCGGACGCGAGATATGTTACGAACGGCGCGACAAACTCCGGTCCCGGAATATCCATATTCGCGAGGGCGAAATTGCCGGACGCGGAAAGCTTGTGATCCGCGATTTTGTTCAGCGCCTTCGCCTCATAGTCGGCGCGGGTGTTCGCGAACGGGCAGAACGCGTTTACGGTAATCCCGAATTCGCGCAGCTCCTTCGCGGCGCCCTTCGTCAGTCCGACCACTCCGGCGTTGGCGGCGCAGTATTCGGCGTGCTTTATATCGTCGCCGACCCACGCCGGGGAAGCGCAATTCAGGATGCGTCCGTAGCCCTGCTTTTTCATATACGGCACGGCGAAACGCATTACGTTGAAATATCCCTTGGGCTTTGTCGCGTTTACGGAATCCCATAGCTCCTCCGTTATCTCGTCGATATCGCCGAAGCCGAAGTTGCCCGCGACGTTGCAGAGAATATCAATTTTACCATACTTTTCCGCCGTCGTCTTGATGAGCTTTTCCGCTACGTCCCACTTGGAGAAGTCGCCGAAAAACGCCGTCGCCTCGCCGCCCGCGTCGCGGATAGCCTGGGCCGTCGTCTCGGCGTCGCCGGACATTTTCTCGCGCTGCTCGTCGTACCACTTTTTTGTCTCAGCGTCAAGCTTCGCGTATTGCTCGTCTGAGACCATGTTGCTCTTTGTCGCGCCGGGCTTGCGGTTGTTCGTTACGACCTTGGCGCCTTCCTCGGCGAATTTCATCGCTATTGCTCGGCCTATCCCCTGCCCTGAGCCCGTTACTATTGCTACCTTACCTTCGAGTATACCCATTGTTGATTTCTCCTTTTAATTAATAAAATATTTTTTCCGCCGCGTCAAACAATATTTTCTCCATTCCGACGCCGCTCTTTCATTCCTGCAATCCCCAAAAACCGGAGGGCGAATTGGGTGCGCTGCCCGCCCAGGAAACCGGGACTTCAATCCCCTCATACTCATCGATCTTGTCCGTCCTTGTAAGCTCGCCGTTTATATACGTTTCACGGACTGCGCCGCCGGTGAAAATATTGTTTTGCACCGTCAGGCGAGTTATTTCAAGCGTTTCCGGTGAATCGTCGCGCCTCAGATATATTGTGTATTCACCCTCCGCCGCGCCGTCCGCGTATTCAACGATGAACATATACGCCTTCCCTTTGTAACGCATAGCTGAAATGCTTGTTCCACCGCCTTGCCCGTTCTTTTCCCGCCAGCCTCCCCAATCTCCGTTTCGCGGAGACGAGCTTCCGGGAATTACCGTCACCTTGTTTATGTCATCATCGTTGCCGTGAAATAAGCCAACACCGCCGTCGTAGTCAAATGAACCCGCCGGATAACTGCCGCCCAAAGCCCAAAAAAAGTCTTTGTACGGCTGCGAGCGTTGAATTTCAAAAACGGCTTCATAGTCAAACGCCTCGAGCGCGGCAGCCGCTCTTTCAAATACAGGCCGGTACTGCTCCCAAAACGGGTCAACCTCATCCGACGTCCAAAATCCGGAGGAATGGTCGAGGCTTAAGCTGCGCATCAGCGTTCCGTACTGCCCCCACCTCACCGGGACGGTGCATTCCGCGTATTCATCGGTGCTCTCAATCCTGATAAGCTCACCGTTTTCATATGTTTCCCGGACGGCGTCGGCGGTGAAAATACTGTTTTGCGCCGTCAGTCTCGTTATTTCAAGCGTTTCCGGTGAATCGTCGCGCCGCAGGTATATTGTGTAGCCGCCCTCCGCCGCTTCGTTCACATATTCCCCGACGAACATATACGCCTTTCCTTCGTACCGCGCGGCTGAAATTCTCATATCGCCGAGCACGGCGGGTTTCGCGTCGTCCTCGGGGAGCAGAGCTCCGGGACGCACGGCGGCAATGCTGACGTCTCTCCCCGCCGTGTCGCCCCACAGCGAAAACGCCGAACCGCCGAAATCATAAACGCCTCCCCCCATATCTCCCCATATCGAGAAAATATCCCTGTAGAGCTGCGAGCGCTGAAGCTCGAAAACGGTTTCATAGTCGAGATTTTCAAGCGCCTCCGACATTTCTTCAAGCATAGGGCGGTACAGGGCATTGAAATCGCCGGGCGTTTTTCCGTGTTCTGGTTCTTTTTCGGACGGCGGCGCGCGCTCCGTCTCCGCCGGCGTTTCGTAAGCGTCTGGCTGAGCCTCCGCCGCTTCGCAGGCTGCTAGAGCGAGCGTCAGCGCGAACGCCGCGAACAAGGGCGGCATTAAACGCCTGAACAGAACGCCGTTATTTCTTCTCATTTTAACTGTAATAGTTTCTCACCTTGTCGAAGAAATATTTTCTGACAAGGTCGTTCCGGCGGCCGAAGTCCTCCATATTTTCAAAATCAAACGGCGGCATCGCGGCGAATACAAAGCCGCCGCCCGGCGCGAACTGCGCTACGTAATCGTCCACGGCGGCGATCAGCGCGTCGTCGGTGGACAAGTCGCGCCCCGACGTTATGTAGTCCCAGCAGCCGCCGTCAAGCGTGAGCTTTGAACCGTATTTGCGCTTGATAGCGCCGAGGTCGTTCATAGACTGCGCCGGGTTCCAGCCGGAAATGCCGATCTCAAGCCAGTCGTCGATGAACTGCTCGCTTCTGCCGCAGTCGTGCTTTGTTATCGCGAGACCGTTTTCGAGCGCGAGTGCCGCGTGCTTGGCGTGAAACGGCTTGATGAGCCGCTTGTACATATCGAGGGAGAAGAACGGCGCTTTCGCCGCCGCGCAGTCGTCGGAGATCATATAAATATCGGGCTTGGTATAGCGTATCCTCTGCTTCGCTATCTCTATATTATAATCCGAAATATAATTGAGCAGCGCATAGACCTCGTCCGGCTCCTCGAACATCGCCATGACCGCCTCGGCGAAGCCCATAAAGCTGACAAGCGTCTGAAAATACTCCCCGCCGTTTATGACAAGCGCGAGATTTTCGCGGTCGCGCCCTTCGACGGATTTTTTGTAATGGCTCTCGAAGTCGATATCGCGGATACTCGGGTTTTTTATAACGTCGCGCCACTGCCGGATATCGCGCAAAATGATGAAATTCGGCTCCGGTATCCCGCCGAAGTTCAGGTCTTTTGAGCCTACGTAGCGCACGCCCCAGGGCGAAAAATTAAAGCCGTCCGGCGCGTACACGGGCTTGAAGTAATAGTCTAACCAGATGGTGTCCGAATACGGCTCGTAAAACGACGGGACGAATTCGGGTATCTCGCTTTTCAGAACGCGGATATAATTCTCTCTCGGGGTCATTGACCTCCCGCCTCGTTTCCACAAAAGATTTGTCCGCAAAAGCTTTGTCCGCAAAAGCTTCGCGCTTACGCGTTCGGGGACGCTTGAGCGCCCCCGAATACGCGTTTTTATCAGATGTGCAGCGCCGCCTGGAACGCGCCGTTGACCGCGAAGCTGACGTTTCCGCCGACCTGCTTCGCGTCGCCGACGACGAACACCTCCGTCTCCGGAGCGCAGTGCCGCAGACTCTCCGCGACGGCCGCGCGCGGCTTGACGCCCATTGCGAGCAGGACTGTGTCCGCCTTGATTTTCTTGCTCTTGCCGTCCTTTGTGACCGTGACGCCGGTGTCCGTGACCTCGCTGAGCGCGGTGCCCCACTGGACCTCGATCTTCATATCGGACAGTATCGAGGCGAGGCTCTGGCGCTTGTAATAGTTCTCCGGCACATTCTTGTCGAAGTGCATACTGCTCGGCGAGCCCGAGCCGCCGAAGAAACCTCCGCCGCGTTCGAGGATGTCGATGATCTCAACCTTTTTGCCTTGGGCGGCAAAGTCGATGGCGGCTTCCATTCCGACGTCGCCGGCGCCGACGACGACGACCGTTTCGCCGACCTTGTCAAGATACTTCGTCTCAGCGTCGGCGGCCCACATCACGTTCGGCCTGTCGATGCCCGGGATGCTTCTCGGTATTATCGGCTCGCTGCCGACGGCTATTATGACCGCGTCGTAGCCTTCGGGGTCAAGAATTCCCGGCGTCGCCTCCGTATTCATAAACAGGCGGACTTTTTCGGCCTTGACAAGCTTTGTGATCTGCGTTTGCAGATATTTGAGGTACGCCTTCATATCGGCCTTGATAGGCGGCGCGGCGGCGGGGATTATCTGTCCGCCGAGAGCGTCCGACTTTTCGTAAAGCGTAACGTCGTGCCCGCGCTCGACAAGCGTAGACACCGCGGTGAGCCCGGCGACGCCGCCGCCGACGACGGCGACCTTCTTCTTTGTCTTCGCATCCGGAAGCTCCGTTTCTTTCAGCAGACGCGTGAGACCCGACATCGGGTTGATCGCGCAGTTCATTTCTTTCGGGCCGTTCGGGCCCTGTCCGCCGAGACGCATAGCGCACGCGTTACAGCGCAGACAGGGGCGAATGTCCTCCACTCGGTTTTGCGCCGCCTTGCGCGGCATCTCCGGGTCCGCCATAAGCGGACGGCACATCGCGACAAAGTCGCACCAGCCGCGGCTTATGTATTCCTCCGCCAAATCGGGATGGGTTATGGAGCCGACCGCCGTCAGGGTGATATCTCCCTGAAACGCGTCCTTGATCTTCTCAGCCCAGTGGACGTTGAAGCCGCGGCTCATCGTGTAGCCTTGCAGCCAATAGCTCATAAACGCCATCATCCCCTCGCTGTGCAGGCCGGCGGACACGTTGAACATATCGACGCCGTGCTCTTTGAGGATTTTCATCAGCTTTATCGTCTCGTCGATGTGCATACCGTCGCCTATTATCTCGTCGGCGGAGATGCGGTAGTCGATAACGAAATTCTCGCCGCACAGCTCGCGCGTTTTTTCGACGACCTCGATGGCGAAGCGGGCGCGATTTTCGACGGAGCCGCCGTATTTATCGGTGCGCTTGTTGTAGTGCGGGCTTGTGAACTGGGCGAGCAGATTTCCGTGACCGCCGTGCAGCAGGGCGACGTCCATTCCGGCGCGCTTCATATTGTAGCACGCGTTGGCGTACTTCATAACGGTCTCGTCGATCTTCGCCTGATCCATCTCGATCGGGATCCTGACCTCGCGGCGCTCCATAGCGGCGCGCATTTTCTCGGAATCTCCGGGGATGGCGCTGGAGCTGAACGGAAGATGACCTACGGCCTCAAACGTCGTGTCCTTGCCGTTGTGGTTGACCTCGAGCGACGCGTGGCAGTCGTACTCCTTTGCCATTTCGGCGTACCACGACAGCGGCAGGGCGCAGTGCGGGTTCGCGAGGTCGAGCTGGCACTCCTCGTCCTTACACTCCGTGATGTCTATGGAGCTGTTGCCGACGTACATAATGCTCGCGCCGCCGCGGGCGAACATTCTGAACCAGTCAACAAACTGGGACGTGACGAG
>JAISAA010000028.1 GCA_031266955.1 Oscillospiraceae bacterium
TCCGACGCGCCGCGCGGATACGGTATTGGCGGGATTCACTCCCGCGCTGAACAGCCGCAAGCCGTCCGCCGACGAAAAATTGACCGAGCGGTTTCCGCCCGAAAACACGGACGCCGGCAATTCCCGCGGCCAGCCGGGGTGAGAGAGCACGGGCTCGTCGCCGGGCAGCGCCGTTATCCACGGAAAAAACGCGCCGGCGGCCTTATTAAACGATAGACAGCAGAAGTTGCCGTCGAGCAGAATAAACGGCTCGCTTATCGTATCCATCGCGACGACGGCCGCGACGGCCTCGGCGTCGATATCGTAACGTATTATGCCGTAATACATAAGGAAAACCACGCCCGTGAGAATGTGCGGCGTCAGATAAAGGCTGATCCGGGCGTAGCCTAAAACTGAGAGCGCGTAAAAGATGATTTCGCTCGCGCAGGGCAAAAACACGACGGCAAGCATAATAACAGGCACGGCGCGCCTTTTCCCGCGCATACCGCGGAGGCTGCGCAAGAGCAAAACCGTGGACACCGCGGCGTAAAACATCGGCGCCGCGCGCGAGGCGAGGCCCAGCGGCCCCGGCGCGTACAGCAGATAATGCGTGTACACGGGGTCATATTCCATTGACGCGTAAAGGAAGCCCGTTTTATCCGTCGTCCAGGCGGCGAGGATATATACCGCGGCGAGGACGACCAGGAACGCGCGGACGGCGGCGTGAAGCTTTATCCCGAAATAGTCCGCGATGAAAAAAACGAGGAACATAGAGGTGAGCGCGCCGCCGAAATACAGCAGGCGCACGCCTGAAAACGCGCTATCCGTCCCGCCCGCCGTAAGCTCTATCATATGCCCGAGCAGAATGATGAATATGGAATTTATGAGAAGCAGGAAGTATTTTTTCCGGACAATGCCGCTTTTGGCGAGGATATGGAGACCTATGCTAAAAATAAAAGCTGCGGCAAGCATCGTCGCGGCTATAAGCACGATATGAAGGTTCATCAGCATTGCGCCTCCGATAATAAAAATGGTAACTGTAACATTATATTATGGCGCAGGAGAAAAGTCAATAAGAAAATTGAATTATGCTTTATTTTGGCGCGCGCGGCGCCGCCCCTTGCTGGGCGGACGTATGATTGAACGTGCGTACGCGCACGGGGAACGCGCATTCGCGCGACGAGAGCTGGGCGGGAGCCCCCTCGTCACGGCGCAAGCCGTGTTCCCCGTGCGCTCACGCACGTTATATCAAACAAAAGCGCCGCGCTCTCGAATGAGAGCGCGGCGCTTTGTATTGCTCTGAAATGCTTATTTCCCGAAATACCTGTCGTACAGCGCCTTGAACGCGCGGCCGTGGCGGGCTTCGTCGCGGGCCATTTCGTGCACGGTGTCGTGAATGGCGTCGAGATTCAGCGCCTTCGCACGCTTGGCAAGGTCGAATTTGCCGTCCGTGGCGCCGTTTTCGGCAAAAATGCGCTTTTCAAGGTTTTCCTTTGTGCTGGCGGATACGACCTCGCCGAGGAGCTCGGCGAACTTCGCCGCGTGCTCGGCTTCCTCAAGCCCCGCCTTTTCCCAGTACATCCCGATTTCGGGATAGCCCTCGCGGAACGCCGCGCGCGCGAACGCGAGGTACATTCCCACCTCGGTGCATTCGCCCTCAAAGTTGGCGCGAAGATCGCGGATAATATCCTCCGGCGCTCCCTGCGCCACGCCGACGATGTGCTCCGCCGCCCAGGTCATCCCCGAGTCCTGCGCCTTGAATTTCTCCGCCGGGACCTTGCACACGGGACAGCTTTTCGGGGGCTCATCCCCCTCGTGGACATAGCCGCATACAGTACAGACCCATTTTTTCATGACCGATTCCTCCGTATAAATAAAAATTATCGCATCGGGCTCAAAGCCCGGCCTGCGCCTGTGTAAATTGCGCGCCGTCCGCCGCGCCGGGCGTTTCCTCGCGCGCCGCGCATACCGCGCACTTGCCGTAATATGTAAGGACGCTCCGCGTTACGGCGACGCCGTATTTCGCTGAAATTTCAGCGGCGGTAGCTCCGCTCGCGGACGGCGGTTCCTCAATGTCCATAACCGCTCCGCAGCGCTCGCAGACAAAGTGCGGGTGGCTGCTCATATCCCCGTCAAAACGCTCTTCTCCGGCGACGATGCCGACGGACTTGATAACGCCCTCGGCGCGCAGCATCGAGATGTTGCGGTACACCGTGCCGAGAGAAATGTCCGGGAATTTCGCTTTTAAGCTGTTGTACACCATCTCCGCCGACGGGTGCCCGCGCGACGAGCAAATCGCGTCCGCGATAGCCTCGCGCCTGCCGCTGCGCCTTCTCTTTACGTCCGTGCGTTTCACCTCGCATATCGTTTGGTTAAAATAATATTAAAATAATAATGATTATTATTATCGAGCTTATATTACCACAGACGAAACGGCTTGTAAAGGGTTTTTTGAAAAAAATTATCGCGCCGTAAAATAAAGCTTGCAGTTTAGCGTAATTTGTGAGAATATATCCGTTGCAAATATATTTTCGGAGGGATTTGCGAAATGGATATTAAAACAGATGTTTCGGGCGTTAACCTGGAAACCGAGCGGCTTACCCTGCGGCCGTTCGCGGAATCGGACTTATCCGACTTCTACGCGTACGCTTCCGTGCCGGGCGTCGGCGAAATGGCGGGCTGGCCGCATCACGAGTCGATTGCAACGTCGGAACGTATCCTCCGCTCGTTCATAGACGAAAAAGAGGTGTTCGCCGTGTACCACAAAGCCGACCGGAAGGTCATCGGTTCGCTCGGCCTGCACCGGTCCTGGGCGAATGAGGACGAAGCCTATAAAGCCCTGAGGGTCAAAGAAATTGGTTATGTGCTGGCAAAAGAATACTGGGGGCAAGGGCTGATCCCGGAAGCGGTCTCCGCCGTGCTCGAGTACGGCTTTGATACGCTCGGCGCGGAAGCATTCACGTGCGGTCATTTTTTAGAGAACGACCAGTCGCGGCGCGTTATTGAAAAATGCAGATTTAAGTTTGTAAAGCGGAGCGAATATTACTCGCAGCAGATGCGGCGCAGCTTTGAGGATATGAAATACATACTCAACCGCCCGTTGTAATTATCAGCCGAAAATCCACGACGCGGTTATTTACCGCGCCGCGCGTTCCCGTTATAATAGCTCTTGGAATTGCAATTCACTTCAATTTTCAGGAGCTGTTTATCTATGAAAATCACTATATCGCAGTCACTGAGGCGGCTGCGCCGCGAACGCGGCAACACACAGACTGACCTCGCGGCGCATCTCGGGATATCCACGCAAGCCGTGTCGAAGTGGGAGACCGGCGACGGCTACCCTGACATCGAGCTGCTGCCCGCCATCGCGTCGTACTATAACGTATCAATCGACGAGCTGCTCGGCGTCGATGAAGCAAAGCGCAACGAGAAAATCGCCGAGTATTTACAGCGCGACAGAGAACTGAATCACCTCGGGCGCGTCGAAGAATCACTTGCGCTGTGCCGCGCGGCCTATGCCGAATTCCCAAACGAGCCGGTCATTATGGGCGTCCTGATGAAAGCGATATTCAATGTCACACTCAAGACAGGCGAATGGCAGTCGTGCAAAGACGAAATCATCACACTCGGAGAGAAGATCATTGACAGCGCCACGGTACGCGAGCGCGGCGCGCTTGATACCGCGATACAACTGTGCTGCTACGCCTGCTCTTTCACGGACGACTTGGAGGGCGCGAAGCGCTACGCCTCAATGGCCCCGGATTACAGCATAACGCGAAATGAGCTCTATCCGAACGCGCTGCGCGGAAAGGAGGTGCGCGCGGCTTATCAGAGCAACGTCAAGCGGCTTACGCAAATGCTCGCGAACGAGATCGGAACTCTCGCGGGAAACGGAATGCATAACCCGGCGTTCGCGATAAGCGCGCACGAAGCGCAGCTCCGGCTGTACGAGCTGGTCTTTCCGAACGGCGACTATGGCTGCTACCATAAGCTGCTCCAAGCGTATAAAGACCTCGCGGTGAATCACGCGCGCCTTGGCGACTACGAGGCGGCTGTCGAATGCCTTGCGAAAGCCGCCGGATACGCCGTCGCGTATGACACGCGCGAAACGTCGCCTCATACGTCGCCGTTTGTGGATATGCTTGTTGACGACATAACAGACAGCGCAAAAAACAACGTCGGCAACCAAAGCCTCTGGCTGTTGAATGATATACTTGACGATGTGTACGATTGGGAAAAAGGGCTGTTCGACCCCCTCCGCGCCGACCCGCGCTTCGCCGAAATCGTCGCCCGGCTCCGCGAAACCGCCCAGTGAGCCTTGCTTTTGAGTCCGTTTCGCGTCGCTCGCCTCCCGCTTTTTTGTGAAACACACACTCAACCGCCCGTTGTAATCATCGGCCAAAAATCTACAACGCGGTTATTTACCGCGCCGCGAGTTCCCGTTATAATAGCTTCCGGAATTGCAATTCACTTCAATTTTTAGGAGCTGTTTATGAAAATCACAATATCGCAGTCGCTGAAGCGGCTGCGCCGCGAACGCGGCAACACGCAGACTGACCTCGCAACGCATCTCGGAATATCTATGCAAGCCGTGTCGAAGTGGGAGACCGGCGACGGCTACCCGGACATCGAGCTGTTGCCCGCCATCGCGTCATACTACAACGTATCAATCGACAATTTGCTCGGAGTGGGCGAAATACACACGCGGGAACGGCTTGAACAGTATTGGGCGTGCGATTTGGAGCTCGGCAACGAAGGGGAAAACGCCGCCAGACTCGCGCTGTGGCGAGAAGCGTACGCCGAGCTTCCGAATGAGCCGGAGGTCGTCAGCGGCCTTATGGATCGGCTGATAAATAATTTATATATAAAGCTTGACGGCGGCGAAACATACGTCGTATCGGATGAAGTCAAAGCCGAAATAGTCCGGCACGGCGAATGGCTGCTTGATAACGCGCATGGACAGCCGCGCGACAGTGCGATTCAACTGCTGTGCCTGACGTACAAGGCCGCCGGCGACCCGGAGACGGCGCGAAAGTACGCGAGGATGGCCCCGCCGTATGGCTCGTCGCGTAATCTGCATATGCTCGGGCTGTACAGCGGCGACGACAATGTCCGGAGCTCTCAGGAAAATCTGATAGAGCTCGCGCAGCATATGTATCTGAACACGGCGGAAATCGCGAGCACGGACGCCCGGCGGGCATCAGACGCGCTGACGTTTGCGCAAAGAGTGTTTGAGCTGCTGTTCCCGGACGGAAATTTCGGGTTTTATCACGGTATTATGAGCGATATAAATTGGCGCCTCGCCGCGGCTTACGCGGGCGCCGGGGACTGTGACCGCGCCCTTGCGCGGCTTCAAGCGATGGCGGAGCACGCGCTCGCGTTTGATGAACGCGAGGCCGGAACGTACACCTCGCCGCTGGCCGATCTGGTTGAGATCGAGACGGGTATCGACAAAACATATAAGGGCGGCAGCGCAAATGAGTGGCTGCGCCGTCTTGATCCCGATCCGGGGAACGAAGACCGCTTCGCGCCTCTCCGCGCCGACCCGCGCTTCGCCGAAATAGTCGCCCGGCTACGCGAAAGCGCCGAATAAAACCCGTTAAAACTTTTTTACGAATCAGCGAATATCCCGTCGCTTTTTGCGACTATATAAATGATTGAGCTTAATCGCAAGGCGCGACGTCGGCGCGATAGCGCCGTTCCCCGTGCGCGCACGCACGTTAAATCAAACATCAAACAAGGACAGCACTACTATGTCTATAGACGAATTACTCAGCCTTATGCCGGGACTTTATCGCGCGGCGCTCGCGAAAACGCGCAACGCGGACGATGCGGAGGAATTGGTGCAGGAGGTCTGCCTGCGCGCGTTGCAAGCGGCGGCGCGCGGCACGCCGATCACCTCGCCGAAGGCGTATCTGTACTCAATTTTGCAAAACCGCCATAACACGCTTCTGCGGGAAAAATACAAGCTCTCGGCGGTGTATTTTGAGGAATTGCCGCTCGAGCCGTTCGAGGGGCAGGACATTTCCGAGATAATTATTGAGTCCGAGGAGGCGGAGGCCGTCAGGCGCGAGCTCGCATTCCTGTCGCATACGTATCGCGAGGTGATGGTGCGCTTTTACTGGCAAAACCAAAGCGTCGCGGACATTGCAAAAGCGCTATCCATACCGCAGGGAACCGTATTGAGCCGGCTTGACGCCGGGCGAAAACAAATTCGTAAAGGAGTAGAAAATATGCAAACCTACGCACAAAACAGCTTTCAGCCGGAAACGCTGACGATCGCTATCAACGGCCGCTCGGGAATAAATGGCGAGCCGTTTTCTCTGGCAAGCTCTATGCTCGATCAAAACATATTGCTCGCCGCCTATGACGAGCCGGTCACGCCGGTGCAGATCGCGCACACGCTCGGCGTCCCGGCGGCGTTTGTTGAGGAATCGGTGAACAAGCTCGTCTCCGGAGAGCTGATGAAGCGGCACGGCACAAAGGTCGCCGCTGATTTCGTGATTTTGACTCACGACGACAGGCTCCGCTCCGTCGAAATAAGCTGCGCCTTCGCGGAAAAGACGTTCGACGAGGTGAACGCCATTTTGCGGGATATGGTCAGGCGTTATGACGAGCTCGAGAACCTTTCCGCGTTCAACGCGACGCAGAAATACCTGCTCGCGGCGCTGTGTATGCGCCTCGGCACGATTTGGCGTATGATCGAAGCGGTCACGGGGAAGCCCTCTCAGGATTTTGACGATTATCCGGAACGCCCAAACAACGGCAAATGGGTGGCGATAGGCTCTAAATACCCAAATGGATACGTATTCGGCGGCGAGAGCGGCAAATACAGCGTCAGCGGGCGCAACGGAGTACACGGGATCAACGAAAACATATCGCACATCATAGAGTGGAGCACAGCGCTCGGAGAAACTCACCGGGCAAAATTCAAATATTCGCTGCCGATAAAAGAACGCGCGTTACTGCTCGACGCCGTGCGCGTCGGGAACGTAGACCCGGTTCAAGCGGAGCTGCTGCCGGATATGCTGAAATTCGGCTTTATCAAAGAAATACCCGGCGGCAAAGCGCCCGCCGTCCCGTTCATCACAAGCGCGGATGAAAAGATTTTGTTTGAGATCGAGGGCGACGCGGGCGCAGCGTGGAGCGCCGCCTGCCTCGACGAAGCCGCAGAGATATGCCGCCGTGAGCAGAAAAAGCCGCCGCAGCACATTTCGATCGTAGCGGACTCGTTTTACGTCGAAGTCCTGAACGGCCTGTCGATGTATTACGTGTACGAGGCCGAGAAGCGCGGCGTCATCGAGATCGTCCCCGGCAAGGCTTATCCTGTGATGTATCTTTGCTTGAAATAGCCGGATAACGCGGCGCGCCCCATGCCGCGTTCCGAAACCGTTATTAATCCAAAACGTACTCGCGCGTAACCTCCGGCTCATCCCAGCCTTCCGGTTCCGGCGCGGCGGGGCGGCGCAGCAGACAATACGCGAACACGGCGGTCAGAAGAAGTCCAAATACCAGTACAATCGCCCCGCCGACGGCGGCGCCGCCCGCGTCCGCAATTTCCGCATCCGCGCGCGACGCCAGCGCCGACATAAGCTGTCCGATCATATTGAACGATATGTGTGCTATTACCGGGTACCAAAGCGATTTGAACCGGACGTAAATATATCCGAATACCACGCCTAAAATTACCGCGTAAATCCCTTGCAGAAGATTAAAGTGGATTATACCGAACAGAGCGGCTTGAATTAAAACCGCAAGCCATATTTTTTTATTGCTCAGCCGATTCAGGGTAACGCCTCTGAAGCACAGCTCCTCGACCACGGGCGCGAAGAGCCCGACGGCGATCATCCTCATCGGCAGATTATCGGCTGTGAGCGCGTCCTCGACCATTTGATACGACGGAAAAAAGCGCGTAATATCCGTCAGCGCGAATACGCCCGAAATCAAAAAGTACAGTCCGACGGAAAGTCCGAGCGTGAGCGCCGCCGTGCCGATATTGAACCCGCCGCCGCCGAATCTTCTGTAGCGCTTGCGCGTTTTCCTCCACATCGGCAGGAATATGACGACCGAGAGCAGATACCCGATAAGCGCGAACAGCATCGTGTTGGCCGTAATCGAGTTTTGCATTTCCTGCGCAATCGCGTCTGTATCGACGGCAATCACCGAGAGGTCCTGGCCCGCCATCATTTTTGCGGATATGATGATGCCGGCGAAAAAGGCGACTATGCCGGATGGCGCGAAAAAGAGCAGCGCGGGATATATAGCGCGCCATATCCGGCGCGGCAGTGAATATTGGGGCATTTTCGTTACTCCTTTCCTTTAGCTGCGAGTATTATACAACGGCGCCAAAAGGTTCGCAACCCCGATTTTCGGCTAAATATAGACGTGACGGGCGATTATCCTCGAAAATTTGTGTACAGAAGCTAAATATCGCCGTATTTCTTCAAATATCTCCCGTTTTCTCCGTTTTTCTCGCTGTCGATAGCAGAATTGAAAATTTTTTTGCGCTGCGGCGCCTTGGCGGAAAACCCCGGTTTCTCAGCCTGCTTGTTTTTGATGTTGAAACCGGAGCGTTCGCGTGCTAAAATGTGTTTCAAAAAATGGCCGGGATTGCAACGATTGCAACACGCTCGCAAGGACAAAATGTAGGGGTGCGATTTATCGCGCCCGGGCAGACACATAGGTCTGCCCCTACTACTGCGAAATATCTAAAACTTGTCGTAAAAAGGCATAGATTCAATGCATCGCAACGAAAAAGAGCGGCATTTTCTGACAACTTTTAGACGTTTCGGCGTAGTAGAGTTGCACTATGTTGACAGCTTGTCGCCTACATCGGTAGCCCGGCTTTTAAAAAAACGAAATATACGCCTCATCTGAAGAAAATGTGGTGCATACCACCGAAACAAAATGCAGAGTTCGTGTCGCACATGGAAGATGTCCTGTCGGTTTACGCCCGGCCCTTCAAGAAAACACTCCCGGTAGTCTGTATGGACGAAAAGCCATTTCAACTGCTTGCCGACCAATATGAGATCATTCCAATGGGCAAGGACAACCATAACGGAAAAATTCGATTGCGAATATGAACGAAAGGGAACAGGCTCCATCTTTATGTTTACAGAGCCGTTAGCCGGGTGGCGGAATGCGGTTGCCGAACCACATAGGACAAGCGTAGACTGGGCGCACAAGATCAGGTGGCTCCTGACGGAGCAATACCCAAAAGCGAAAAAGGTTGTGCTCGTAATGGATAACCTGAACACTCACTCAACGGCATCGCTTTACAAGGCCTTTCCACCGGAAGAAGCGTTCAAGTATGCTTCCCGCCTTGAGATACACTATACGCCAAAGCACGGCTCTTGGCTGAACATCGCGGAGGTTGAGCTCTCATCGCTCTCGATCCAATGTCTCGGTGACAGGCGCGTCCCGTCGATTGAGGCGCTCAACAACGAATTGGCTGCCTGGCACACAAACCGAAACGCGAATCAAAAAGGCGTCGATTGGCAGTTCAAGACGTCCGATGCCAGAACCAAGCTCAAGCACCTTTACCCTATTGTAAATTTGTAACCTTTTTGATGGCTCGGAGTACTACGGTCTTTTCAGCCAATAGCCTCAGTGTCCACCGCGCGCAGCCCGCCGGCGGTTCGCCGCAAGCTAACGCCACAACGTGGGCTTCAACCTCGCCCGTGATTTTTGCCGGCACTGGCAGCGTCTCGCGTTTCTTCCGCGTCAGGAATTCTTCTATACTCTTTGCTTTCAGAAAATCATTCCTTATCTCATTCAGCGCTTGCCTTGACAGCCCTATTGATTCACAGATGCGCCCGATACGCAGATGATCTTTTCTGTTGAATCTGTCCAGCCTCAAAATTACCTTTGCTCGTCGTATCAGCATTGCGCTGTGGACTCCGCTTCTTGTGAATTTTTCAAGCCCTTTCCTTTGCTCCTCACTGAGCATGATCGTATTGCTTTCCACCTTTGATATCCCGCCTTCCTTCTCTTTTGTTTCAGCAGTTTATCATACTTTATCCGGGTTGTCACTTTTTAGTTGGCCTGGTGTAGTAGGGGGCGATGGCAATCGCCCCGGTCCCCGCGATTGCCTCGCGCCTCCAAAAATGGGCGATTTCTCCTCAATATGTCAACAAGCCGGAGCGCAGGGAAATCATCCGCCGTTTGCCGTATTCTCCCGCTGTATTGCGATAAAATCCTCAATTTCGTTCAAAACGCCCTCCGGCCCCGACAGGTGAAACGCTCCGCCGGTCACAAGCGCTTTTCCGCCCATTTTACGAGAAGCGCGAACAACGCGCAGGTGACGGCGGACCCGACCGCCGAGGCGAGCAGCGCCTTGCCGAACGTTATCCCCGCATAGCCGTCCACTTGCCCGGCGAAGACAACGGCCGCCGGCACCGCGAGACTCACAAACCGCGCCGTTATAAATATCAGCACGGCGGAAATGACGCCCTGCAAGAGCTTTCCGAGTATATACGTCTTGACCGACAGCCCGCTTTCCCCGATGAACGACAGCACCTGCGAATGCACTGACAGCCCCGCCCACCCGAGCATAAACGCCGCCATCGCGACGGAGCCCGTTATTTGCCCCGCCGCGCCCTTCAGCGTCCATACGCCGGAGGATATTTCGATAAGCCCCGTCAAAAGCCGCTCCGCCCATTTCTCATCGAAGCCGAGCGGGGCGAACAGCCGCCCCAGCAGCGCGGCGGCTCCCGGCAACGCGCCGGAGATAAACAGCAGCTTGATGAAAACCGTGAAGAAGATCACAAAGCCGCAGATATTCAGCGTCGAGGTGAACGACGATTGCACAGCGCTCGCGAACGCCGGCAAAAGCGGCTTTCCGCCGGACCCCGGGCTCGGCGCCGCCCTGACGCGCGCGCCCTTCCCGCCCCAGCCGCGGAAGACGATCCCGACGATCAGCGACGCCGCTGTGTGCGCGAGATACAGCAGCACGCCGATCCTTCCGCTCGCAAACACACCGGTCCCGACGACCCCGAATATAAACGCCGGCCCGGAGTTATTGCAGAACGACAGCAGCCGCTCCGCCTCCGTTTTCGTACACTCCCGGTTTTCGTACAGCGCGATGACGGTTTTCGCGCCGACGGGATACCCGCCGATAAAGCCGAGCGCGAGCGCCGCCGCGCAGCCGCCGCCCACGCCGAACAGAGGCCTCATAAAGCGCTCCGCCGCGCGCGATATAAGCCGCGCCGCGCCCGTCTCCACGACAAGCGAGGACAGCACGAAGAAAGGAAAGAGCGACGGGACAATTACGTTCCCGCACAGCGTAAGCCCGTCGCGGGCGGCGGCGATAGATTCGCTTGGATACGCTATAAGCGCGGCCGCCGCCGTCGCGAGCGCCGCTATGATAAGCGCGTCGGTTATTTTTTTTCTGTGCGCGGTAAGCGTCATATCAACAACCCTTTGCTACAATAAGATTACGGAACCGACGCGGTAGCCAATCGCGGTGTATCCGTGCCGGTTGTTTAAGCCATAATAAGAGGGTAATTGGTCTGGCGTCTCCCCTTTTGGACTTCGC
>JAISAA010000089.1 GCA_031266955.1 Oscillospiraceae bacterium
CCCGCCATTTCGGCGATGCCGCCGGCGTTGTCGGAAATAGGCCCGTAGGCGTCCACCGCGACGACCATACCGGTCGTGCAGAGCATACCGACGGCGGCCATCGCGATGCCGTAAAGCCCCGCGAAATAGTACGCGCCGAGTATGGCGGCGACGATGATTATGATCGGACCCGCCGTTGAAAGCATTCCCGTCGCGATGCCGGATATGATGTTTGTCGCCGTGCCGGTCTCGCAGGATTTCGCGATTTCCCGGACGGGCTTATAGTCCGCCGAGGTGTAGTATTCCGTGATCCTGCCGATGACGAAGCCCGCGATAAGACCCGCCACGCACGCGAGGAACACGCCCATATTCGTGAACGTATGCGTATCGTTCACCACGAATGTTTTCGGCAGGATAAAATAGCACACGCCGAATATCCCGGCGATGGCGAGAACGGTGGAGATGACCTCCCCGAGGGTGAGCGCCTTGGCGGGGTTCGAGCCCTCCTTCGTCCTGACGAAAAAGCCGCCGATGACGGACGCCACAGTGCCTATCGCGGCGACGAGTATCGGGGCTATCATCCCGGCTCCGGCAATGGCGCCCGTGCCCTCTCCGCCGAGTATGGCGGGTATGCCCGCGGCAAGCGCTATCGCCGCGACGATCGAGCCGACGAACGACTCGAACAGATCGCTGCCCATCCCGGCGACGTCTCCCACGTTGTCGCCGACGTTGTCGGCTATGACGGCGGGGTTGCGCGGGTCGTCCTCCGGGATACCGGCCTCGACCTTGCCGACAAGATCCGCGCCGACGTCGGCCGCCTTTGTGTAAATGCCGCCCCCGACGCGCCCGAACAGCGCGACGGACGAGGCCCCCAGCGCGTATCCGTTGATGATTGACGCCTGTATCCCCAGCGACATATCTTTAAGCGCGACGTTCACAAAGACGATAACGGCCACGAGCCCGATAAGCCCGAGCCCCACGACGCACATCCCCATAACGCTCCCGCCCGAAAACGCGACGCCGAGCGCCTTGTTGAGACCGCTCTCCCGCGCGGCGTTCGCCGTGCGCACGTTCGCCTTCGTCGCGATTCTCATACCGAGATTTCCCGCGAGCGTCGAACAGACGGCGCCGATAACAAACGCGACGGCCGTCGTCGGCTCAAGACTTCCGTTGCCCGTGCCCGTCGCGATACCGACGAGACACATGATCGCCGCGAGCACGATGACAAAGATGACGAGCACTCTGTATTGCCGCCCGAGGAACGCCATCGCCCCCTCGTTTATCGCCGCGGCGATCTCCTTCATTTTTTCCGTACCCGGCTGCACGGCGTTGATTCTCTTTACGAGAAACAACGCGAACAGCAGGGCGACGAGCCCCGCCGCCCCCGCGACGATGTAGTACGCTGTGTTTCCCATTGCCAAGCTCTCCCCTTTTTTCCTTTTCTTAAATATTCTTGTTGCGCGCGCGAATAATCGCAAAAAGTATTTTAACAAATAATGAATGAATGTACAAGCAGTTTTTTGCCCGGCATTTTACTCTTGGCGTTTTACACAATCATATTCGGCATACCCCGCGGCGAAGCGTCTAAATCAAACAAATTTCGCTCACGAGAGGCAATGTAACCAGCGAAAGCAGCGTTGAGACCATTATCAGCCGCGCCGCGAACGGCGAATCGCCGCCGTATTTCCGCGCGAGCATAGCCGTCGTCGTGGCGGCGGGCATAGCCGCCGAGAGCACGGCGACGCCCGTGATAACGCCGTCGGTCCCCAGCAGGCGCAGCACGGCGAAGATCAGCCCCGGGATCGCGATCAGCCGCAGCGCGGAATAATATAAACAGTCGCGGTCAAGCGCGCCGCGCGCGCGCTCAAGCTTCACATCCGTAAGTATCGCGCCGACGATGAGCATAGACAGCGCCGTCGTGCAGCCGCCGACGGCGTCCACCGTGCGCATAAAAAAGCCGGGGAGCTCAAACGGCAGCAGAGAATATCCGAAGCCGAGGAACACCGCCCAGATGCACGGGTGCGTCGCGAGCGTTTTGATTTTCTCGCGGGTATTCGTCACCGTGAAAAGCGAAAGCCCCGCCGTCCACATAAATATCCTTATCGGGATGAGCATCACCGCCCCGTAAAGCAGCCCGATATCCCCGAAAACGGCCTCCATAACGGGAAGCCCGAGAAAGCCCGAGTTGTTGCAAATCGTCGCGTATTGCATAACGACGCGCCGGGCCGGACTCGTCTTTATATAAAGAACGCGGTTGAGAACGATATACAGCGCCTGCGCGGCAAAGCCGATGACAAGTATCCCGGCGCAGGAGGTCAGCAGCTCCCGCGTCATATCTATCTTAAAAGACGCGAATATATTGCAGGGCAGGACGACGTATATTACAAGATTCGTAAGCTCTCCGCGCGATACGTCCGTCAGCAGTCTCTTTTTCGTGAGCCCGAACCCGAGCGCGATGAGCAGGAGCATTTCAAGCTGCGTCTGGATCACAAGCCGCCCCGCTCCTTGTCCCAAGTCTTCACGGCGTCCCGGACGTCGGCGGAAAAATACAGCGAGCCGAGCGCTGCGACGGCCCCGCCCGCGCCGGCGAGTTTCATAGCGCGCCCGGCGCCGTCGCGTACAGAGCCGCACGCCTCCGCGGGAACGCCGTATTCCGCAAGCAGCCCCGCCAGCTCTGACGCCTTCATAGCGCGCGGGTTAGGCGGGGCGACGGCGACAAACGCGCGGGCGAGCGGCGCTATCGCCTCCGCCATAGCCCGGACGTCCTTGTCCGCCATAACGCCGACGAGAAACACGAGCTTGCCGGCGAACAGCTCTTTTATACTGTCCGCGGCGGCGGCTATCCCGTGCGGGTTGTGCGCTCCGTCCACGATGAAAACGGGGTCGCGGCACAACACCTCAAACCGTCCCGGCCATTTAACACAGGCAAGGCCGTTTAATATGTCCTCGTCCGATATTTTATAGCCGCGGCGGCGCAGCGCCTCAAGCGCGGTTATCGCGAGCGCCGCGTTTTTCGGCTGATACGTCCCGGCGAGAGGTATCCGGACGTCCCTGAGCGGGGCGAAATCAAATTCGGCGCCGTCGAGCGACAGCCGTTTTACTCGAAGCCGCGAAAAATCCGTCCGCGTCAGCGCAGCCCCGACGTCCCGGCAGCGTTTTTCAAAGACGCGCAGCGCCTCCGGCTCCGCGCCGTATACGACGGCCTCGCCGCCCGGTTTTATTATCCCGGCCTTCGCCGAGGCGATCTCCGTAAGAGTCTCTCCGAGCTCCGCCGTGTGGTCAAGCCCCATCGCGGTTATCACGGCGAGCTCCGGCGTAGCTATGACATTCGTCGAGTCGAGCTCTCCGCCGAGCCCGGCCTCGAGGACTACGGCGTCGCAATCCGCCCGTTTGAAATACAGCATCGCGAGAGCCGTAATGAGCTCGAATTCCGTTGGGGAATCGGTCATCGAGTCGGCGGGGGAGCGGATAAGCTCCGTCATCTCTTCAAGCTCGCCGTCGGAGATCGGCTCGCCGTTTATCTGCATACGCTCGTTAAAGCGCAGGATATACGGCGAGGTGTACAGTCCCGTTTTATAGCCCGCGGCGCGGAGTGCGGAGGCTATCATCGCCGATGTGGAGCCTTTTCCGTTCGTTCCGGCGACGTGTATGAATTTCAGGGCTTTTTCGGGATTTCCGAGCTTGCCGAGAAGCTCACGCGTGCGTTCAAGGCCGGGCTTCGCGCCCTGCCATTTCACGCTGTGGATGTATTCAAGGGCGGATTCAACGCTCATTTACGACTATATCTCCGGTTTTTGTTTTTCGATAATGCCCGCTCTGCAGAACAGGTCACTTTTTATCAGCAGAAATACGATCCCCGCGTCCACTACGAACGTCGCCGCGTAGATGCCGACGCGCTGTATGAAAAGCGGCAGGAACGGCTGCCCGTAAATGTACTTTGCCAGCACATACGTCGTGTACCCCATCGAGCCGATTATATATGAGGGAAGTGTCGCCGTCAGCACGCGTACTATGCTGGGCTTGCGCCATACGAAAGCGCGGAAAAGCCCCGGGATCAGCCCCATCAGGATCGGCGTCGGCGCGAGCAGCGGGCTGTACGGGCCGATACCGAGAAACACCGCGCCCAAAAAGTCCGCCGCGAAACCGGTCAGCACCCCGGCGAGAGGTCCGAAAAGCAATCCTGAGATCAGGATCGGCATACTCCCGATCGAAAATCTGTACGGCCCGATATTCACGGCGAGAAGCCGCGAGAGCGCAATGCTCATTGCGATTAAAAGCGCGAGGGTCACAATGGTTTTGGTCGCTTTGATGCCTGTTTTTGACATAAAAATGCCTCCTTAAAATATGTGTGCGGCCGTCCGCGCGTAGCCTAAGCCACATCACGGAACGCTTACGTTTCGCGCCACATATCAGGAGGTAAAAGCCCTCACCACTATGCGGCAGCGGGCGCGAACCTCATATCGTGGGCGGCGGCGCTTTTTTACTCCGCTGTTCCCTTCGTCCGGCGGGCAACTCCCCATCCCGTCCGGCACTTCACGCATAAGGCTCTACTCTGCTCGGTATTTACGAAAACACCCGTCTCTCGCGAATACCGCGGATATGATACCACACCGCGTTTCCGTTGTCTACAAAAATTTTTCGGGAAAATTTAATTTTTCTCTTGACAAGCCCCGGCGGCAAGTGTATATTGGTATTCAAGAAATTGGAGAGTAAAATAAAAGCAGTTCTCCGCGCACACGCGCCCATATATATGGGCGAAAACCGAACCGCCGCGCTTGCTGAATAAGCAAGCGCGATAGGCTCCCGCCGTTGAGCTAAGCCCCGTAAGCGGCGAGTACGCCCCGGAAAACCAACTTGCGCCAACTGAATACAGCACATCCCAAGGTTCCTCTGAGCTCTGCCGCACCATTAGTGGCAACGGCCCGAAGCTGAAACGCTCGCGGGGCGGCAAAGGCCGCCTTAGCGGGACGGATATCAAAATCCGTACCCGTATGGAAGGAAGACAAACGCGGAATCGTGTTTTGAGACAAAACACGCGCGGCGCTCTTTCTTCTCAATTAGAGGTTAAAGAGCGCCGCGCTTTTGCGCGCGTGACACTCAACCCCACCCGCTGCGGCGGGAGCCCCTTCTGAGAAGGGGCCTAAGCCGTACAAAGCCCCCTTCCGAGAAGGGGGTGGCGCGAAGCGCCGGGGGTTGTAATTCCCGGTAATCCCCCTA
>JAISAA010000138.1 GCA_031266955.1 Oscillospiraceae bacterium
GCTTGTGATGATGTGCTTCCGGTATCCCAATTTGCGCGCGCTGCTTTTGCGGCGCACAATGCAGGATCTGCGGGAAAACCATATCCGGACGCTGCGAAAAGAGCTCGCGGGGGCGGCGCGGTACAAGGCCGACGAGCGGGCTTTTCTATTCGCGAACGGCTCTCTTCTCAAGCTCGGCTACTGCGACAATGACAACGACTGCTTGCAATATCAGGGGCAGGAGTATGACGTCATTTGCTTTGAAGAGGCGACGCAGATGACGGAGCAGTGGCTGACGGACATCGCGGCTTGCGCGCGCGGGAAGCGGGGCGACCTGAAAACGCGGATATATTACACGTGCAACCCGGGCGGGCCGGGGCACGCGTACATCAAGCGGCTATTTGTGGA
This sequence comes from Oscillospiraceae bacterium, assembly GCA_031266955.1. Taxonomy (GTDB): domain Bacteria; phylum Bacillota; class Clostridia; order Oscillospirales; family Oscillospiraceae; genus JAIRRO01. The sequence goes on from JAISAA010000138.1 coordinate 388, forward strand.
CGGGAAGCGGACAAAGGCGGAAAACGCTTTTGACTGGCGGTTTATCCGGTCTTTTGTGCAGGACAACCCGCACTTGGACATCGAATACACGGCTTTTCTCGAAACGCTGCCGCCGGCGCGGCGGCGGGCTTGGCTTGAAGGCGACTGGAATATTTTCGAGGGGCAGGTTTTCGAGGAGTTCCGGGACGTGCCTGAGCATTACGGCGACCGGCGATGGACGCATGTTATCACGCCGTTTGACATTCCGAAGAGCTGGCCGGTTTACCGGAGCTTTGACTACGGATATTCCAAGCCTTTCAGCGTCGGCTGGTGGGCTGTGGACTATGACGGGCGCGTGTACAGGATTTCCGAGTGGTACGGGTGCCGGCCCGGCGAGCCGGACACGGGCATCGGGCTGACTTATGACAAGATTGTCGACGGGATAATCGAGCGCGAGAGCAGGGCGCCGCTGAAAGGGCGCGATATTACGGGGGTCGCCGATCCGGCGATCGCCGCGACGGAAAACGGGCCCAATTTTCACGAGACCGCGCGGCGGCGGGGCGTTTATTTCAAGATGGGCGATCACGCGCGCGTTCCGGGCTGGGCGCAGGTTCATCAGCGGCTCAACTTTGACGAGCAGGGGCGGCCTATGATGTACATATTCAGCAACTGCAAGGATTTTATCCGGACAATCCCCTTGCAGCAGTACGACAAGCACAAGCCGGAGGATGTGGATACCAACGGGGAAGACCACATAGCCGACGAGACAAGATATTTTTGCATGATGCGGCCGCTTAAGGCGAGGGACGCGCCGCCGCCGCGGCGGGAGTGGACGGAGTTTATGCGGGACATGTACGACAGCGCTGACGCGGCGGGGCGGCGCGAGCTTTTGGAAAAGTGGGGTGAAGCACAATGAGCGGTAAGCTTGGGATTGCCGAGTGGAAAGCGCGCTTGGAGCGCAACAGCACGGCATTCGGGCCGTTTTACAAGAATTTTACGAAGTGGGAGCGGCTGTACCGCGGCGAATACGAGCTTGAGCCCGTTACGGACAATGACAGAACTCAAAAATACAAAAAACACACGGCGCGGCACATACGGCGCGTAATTGCCGAAAACATTGAAGCGACTATTGACAGCGCCATACCTCAGCCCAAAGTGCAGGCGCGGCGCGAGGAGGATCAGGAGCTCGCGCGGCTTATCGAAGACATGATACGCAATGAGCTCGACCGGCTGCCAATGGAGGAGCTCAATGACATAATGGAGCGGATGGTCCCTATAAACGGGGGCGCCGGGTGGCTCGTGGAGTGGGACGACTCCGCGGAGTTTGGGCGAGGAGCCGTCAGCGTCACGGCCATACACCCACAAATGTTGTGTCCGCAGAACGGCGTATATACATCCGTCGAAGATATGGACTATATCATCCTGAAAGTGCCGCAGACTAAAGCCTACGTAAAGGCGCGCTACGGTAAAGACCTGCGGGACGAGAGCGAAAGCGACCCCGGCGTGCGGGATACCGGTGTGAAAGAAACCTCTGAAGCCGACGATTTTTTGACTGTTTGCAAGGCGTATTACCGGGACGACGACGGCGCGACAGGGCTTTTTGTGTGGGTCAACGACACTGTTCTTGAAGACAACGCCAACTATCAGGCGAGACGCGAGCGTGTTTGCGCGAAGTGCGGAGCGCCTGAGAGCGAAGCGCAGCCGGCGCCGACGACTGACGGGACGCGACCCGGCGTTCTTGTTTGTCCCGTATGCGGCTCGCACAAATGGACGGAGCAGGAAATGACTGAAGAAAACATTTCGTTTACCGTGCCGGGGCCGGACGGCTTACCGGGTCTTGTATCTTTCACCGTACAGCCGTATGTGCCGAGCGCGTATCCCGTCGTTATCCAAAAAAACATTAGTGTATCCGGACAGCTTTTAGGCGAAAGCGACGTCGAAAAAATTGCCGACCAACAGAATCTTATTTCGCGCCTTGATATCAAGATAAGCGATAAGCTTGTGTCGTCGGGCTCGTCTATAATACTGCCGCCGGAGGCTCATTTAGGTATCGACAGCAAGGACGGGCGCATATGGCATCTTGAAAAGGCGTCGCCGGAAGAAGTTAAGCTTATAGACTTCGAGGGCAACATCGCGCAGGATATGACTTTTTTGAACGACCAGTACGAGGCGGCGCGCAGGATCCTCGGTATTACGGACAGCTATCAGGGGCGGCGGGACCAGACGGCGCAATCCGGCGTGGCCAAGCAGTTCGCGGCGGCGCAGAGCGCGGGGCGGCTGGAATCGCGGCGGGCGATGAAGCGCGCCGCCTGGGCGCATATATTCGAGCTGATTTTCAAGCTGCGGCTTGCGTATACGGATAAGGATTTTTCCGTTGTATCGCGGGATGAGAGCGGCGACGAGATGTATAAGACGTTTTCGCGCTATTTGTTTTTGCGGCCTGACGGCACGCTGGGGCCGGACGGAAAACCCAATTTCGAGTGGAACGACGACTTTCTGTTTTCGTGCGACGCTGACGCCTCTCTTGCCAACAACCGGGAAGCGCGTTGGAGCGATATGTTCAACTTTTACTCCGCGGGGACGTTCGGGAACCCGCAGGATCCTTTTTCGCAGCTTCTTTTCTGGCAGGAGATGCGGGAGCTGCATTATCCGGGGGCCGAGCGGATGGTGACGGCGCTGCGTCAGCGGATGGAGCAGCTTCAGCAGCAACAGGCCGCGCAGCAACAGCAACAAGCGGCTATGCAGCAACAGCAAATGCAGGCGCAAGAGCAGCAGCGGCGGCAGGATATGCAGACGCAGGACGCGCAGGCGCAGCGCGAGCTTGAGATCGAGATCGACGCCGCAGCGCGCGCTGACGCGGCGCGGGATGTGGGGGCGGCGTTTGAGCGGCGCGGAGCGGCAGGCTCGCCGGACGGTTTTCCGCCGTAATTTTGATTATTCCGAGGGCGATCCACGCCCGGTTTCAGTATATCACTACCCGGCCGACGGGCAAAAACGGTAGGGCATATCCGCGCCGACGGGCAAAAACGGCGTAAATGTACGTTATAGGCGCGGGGAAACCACCCCGGCGCCTATGGCGCCACCCCTCCACAGAGGGGAATTCAGGCACTGGTTACGGATTTTATTTTGCGAAAGGGGTGATATGAAATGGCGGACAAGCGAAATCCTTATGTCGGGAACATCAGCCAGGGGGCGCGGCAGGACATCAAGCCGGCTATGCAGAAGACCGACGATAAGCGCGCCATAAAGGTGCATCGCGGAAAAGACCTGCGCACGGCGCGCGGCAAGTAGGGGCAGGTTTCAAACCTGCCCTCGTCGCGGCGGATGCCGCGTTACCCGCGCCGCCGCGCGTTTCAATCACACGTCCGCCCGGTACGGGCGGCGCTGCAGGTTTCAAACCTGCCCGGATCCCGTTTGCGCGCTGCATTCTCCAAAAGGGCGGGTTTGCCGAACAGGGCGGGTTTGAAACCCGCCCCTACAAAAAACATACATAAAACCTACACGTTTGCTCCGTTCACGACAAATTTGCTCCGTTCGTGACAAAATTCTTGCCCGCGTTTGGCGGGCTATGCTATCCTGACGCCGTAAGAAACTTCAAGTGAGGTGAGACACAATGGAGAAGACGGCGAACAGGATAGCATCGTTTTTTATCGCGCAGGGCGCGGCGGAAGAGGACGATCGGGATATTTACGTCTACGGGCTGACAATAGGTCTCTCGACGGCGGTGAATATCCTCGTGACGGCGGTCATCGGAGTTATCTGCGGAATTCCGCTGAAAATGTTAGCGTACATACTTCCGTATACGGCGCTCAGACTGTCGGCCGGCGGGAGCCACGCCAACAGTTTCTGGGGCTGCGTCTCGGTCTCGGCGGTCATTCAAATCACGACCGCGCTGCTGATCCTGTATACGCCGGAAAATCTGCAAGCTCCCGCGGCGGCCATACTGCTCGCGGTGACGGCGGCGCTCATATTCAAATTCGCGCCCGTCGAGCACCCGAACAGACCGATAAGCACGCCGGAGCGCGCCGGTTTCCGCCTCCGCGCCCGCGCGACGATCCTCGCGGAAGCGCTTGTCTGCCTCACGCTTATCCTGCTGCAAATACGGGTTTACCCGTTTTGCATAGCCCTCGGCGCGGCGGTATCGGGAATCCTGCTGCTGCCGGGACTCTCCGGGAGAAAATCACGTTACAAAGGAGGTGAATCGTAATGAAGAATAAAACTCTGTCAGCGCTCGCGCGCGTCGGCTCCACCGTCGCGCTCCGCACGGCAAAAGCGAGCGCCCCCGCGGCGTGTATGTGGTTTATCTATCAACCCAAGACGCCGCGAAATCTGGCGCAGCGCGCAGCCGCGCTGAAAAAATAACTGCGATGAGCGCGGACAATTCAATTAAGGAGGTGAGGCCTATGATGACGGAGTGACGTCGCGCAACGGGCGCACAGACGATTTTTGAGAAAGGAGAAAAAGGTCATGTATGAAGAGCCTATCGTTCTGACACTGACAAACGACGAGCTGGAAGCGGCGGCGGGAATCTGCATCGGTTTTAGCTGCGGAAGTTACTGCGCTACAGGTTTGTGCCAAGTTGGACTCGGACATTCGGTGTAGCCATGTGTTGCCGCACATCAGGCCGGGGAAATGTACATTTCCCCGGTCGACCGGCAACATAATTATGAATTATGAAATATGGAGGAATCACAATGCGGATAATCAAGAAAAAAGGATTGATCGAGGAAAATATCAGCGAGAGGGAATTGCTGCTGCACGACGAGGGCGGTGAGCAAACGCACCTCTTGAGCTACACCGCCGGGGTCTTATATAAGCTCTGCGGCGGCATCACGGTCGATGAAGCCGTATCCGGATATATCGACGCCTTCTCAGGTGCGGACGTGAGCGCCGATAAATTGCGTGAGGACGCGCACAAGATAATCGCAATGCTGAAAGAAAAAGACGTTATATGGGAGGAGGAGATAGCATGAGCAGTATCATCGGCGCATATATTGAGATCACCGGAACCTGCGATGAGAAATGCCCTTACTGCTATAATGAAAAGCTCGTAAATTCCGGCGGCAGCTTGCCGTACGATACATTGACCGGTTTGCTGCGCGAGTTAAAGGAACAGGGCATATCGAGCGTCACGCTCTCGGGCGGCGAGCCGCTTTTGTACGGCAAAATCTATGAGATTATGCAATACGTGGAAGAGATTGGCATAGGACTCTATGTCATATCCAACGGTAAGTGCTTTGAGGACGAAAACATATCAATACTCACACGATTTCAGCCGGGCTTGCAAATCACGTTCGACGGGTACGATGAAGCGAGCCACGACGCGACACGCGGAAAGGGCAACTTCGAGAAAATCACAGACGGCATAGCGAAAGCGCGAAAGATCGGATATTGCGGACAACTCACTTTGCGCGTCAACTTACATAGGAA
>JAISAA010000140.1 GCA_031266955.1 Oscillospiraceae bacterium
ACCAAAAACGGCGAAGGCGATCTTGTGGTGATGGATATGGACACATATACCCGCCGCGAAAAGATGCTGAAATTGCGCGAAGAGCTGTTATCCGTTGAGGAAGACCGCGCAGCCGGGATGTCAGGCGTAACGCCGGATGATTTAGAGAATTATCTGGACGCCGTTATCAGCGAGGCGGAGCATGACGCGGTATAAAGTAATAGTATCCGACCTCGCAAAGACAATGCTGGGGGCACACATTAAGTTTATAGCGCAAATCAACCCGTCCGCCGCCCGCGATACAAAAGCGAGGCTGCTTGCCGCGATACGGTCACTTTCGGCAATGCCCGAGCGGTTCCCGTTCCTCGATGAGGAGTTCGTCCCACGGGGGAAATACCGCAAAATGTTTGTAGAGCGGTGGTATTTGCTACTGTACCAAATCAAGGAGCAGACGGTTTACGTGGATTATATTGTGGACTGCCGTCAGGACTACGGCTGGCTGATAGATTGAGATTAGTATGACGGAAACCCTCTCGGCCTAACTTAACTTCAACTGTATTGTCTTGCGTCAAAACGCTTACCATGTGAAAAAGCACTTGCAAACCGCCGCAGCATTGTATATAATATCCCCACAGAGGCGGTGAGAATATGGACATCGAACCGATAAGCTGGCACCCCGGCTTCGCCGAGGGCCTGCGGGAAACCTACATCAAATACAGTGACGGGTTAGAGTTCAAGGACGAGTTCCAATTGACAAAAGAACCATTGCGAATAGACGTCGTAATAGTCAAAAAGCGTCCTGATTTGATTGTAGACACCGACACCGGGCGCATTTTCAGAGGGCACAACATCTTCGAGTACAAGAGCCCGAGCGATTACGCGTCAGTCAGCGACTTTCAGAAAAGCTGCGCCTACGTGTGGCTGTACGCCGTCGAAAGCAAGGCTGATATTTTAGATATAACGCTGTCGTTCGTCGTGACGTCGCATCCGAAAGCGCTGCTCGACTATTGTAATAATCACTTGGGCTACGCGGTTGAAGAAAAGTATCCGGGCATACACTACGTAGCGGGCGGCGTTGTCCCGATACAGGTGATAGTGAGTCCAAAGCTGAGCGGCGATGAATCGCTGTGGCTGGGAAGTCTGCGGACTGATTTGAACGCATCAGATATGGAAAAGCTATTGCGCGCGTCCGTAGAGCGTGCGGTGTACAAACGGCGACCGGCATTTTTGAACGTGATATTAGCGGCGAATCCGAACATTTTACAGGAGGTACGCGAAATGATAATGACACAAGGCTTGCGCGAGGCGCTGATAGACTTAGGGCTTGCCGCGGAATGGGAGCGGCAAGGCAAAACCGAGGGAAAAATCGAAGGTAAAATCGAAGGCGAGATCATCGGCGTCGAGCTGGCTGTAGACCTGTTCAAAAAGGGCTATACGCCGGACGAAATAGAACGGATGCTCGCGGATGGTTCCCTGTTGCTCGGCGACGGGGAATAATCGGCATACTCTGGTACGCCGCGTAAATTTGTAACTAATCGCGAGTTGCTCTTATTCGGCGTCGCGTTTATTAAAACATCCCGGATATCTCCCGATATGGAAGACATTCGGAAGGACTTCTGATAAAAGGAGCTATACAAATGCCTGAAATACGCGATATTTCTCTTGCCGAATCCGGTGAGCGCAAGATAGAGTGGGCGGCGCGCAATATGCCGCTGCTCTCGCAAATAGCCGCAGAATTCGAGCGCGCAAAGCCGTTTCACGGTGTAAAGATAGCGCTTTCGGTACATATGGAGGCCAAGACGGCGTATCTGTGCCGCGTGCTGGAGCTCGGCGGGGCGGAAATGCACGTCACCGGCTGCAACCCGCTGTCCACGCAGGACGACGTGGCGGCGGCGCTCGCCCGCGGCGGTATCGACGTGTACGCGTATCACGCCGCCTCGCCCGAAGAATATGAGCGGCACCTGACCGCCGTGCTGAGCGCAGGCCCGGATATCATAATCGACGACGGCGGCGATCTCGTTAATCTGCTCCACACAAAGCTGACGCGCTTCCTGCCCGGCGTGATCGGAGGCTGTGAGGAGACGACGACGGGCGTGATCCGCCTGCGCGCGATGGAGCGCGACGGCGCGCTCCGCTTCCCGATGCTTGCCGTGAACAACGCGCGCTGCAAATACCTTTTCGACAACCGCTACGGCACGGGGCAGTCGGTATGGGACGGGATAAACCGCACGACGAATCTGATAGTCGCCGGGAAAAACGCAGTCGTCGCGGGCTACGGCTGGTGTGGCCGAGGTATCGCGATGCGCGCGAAGGGCTTTGGCGCGCGCGTCATCGTCACGGAGATCGACCCGGTCAAGGCGCTTGAAGCGGAGATGGACGGCTTTGACGTTATGCCGATGGAGCGCGCCGCCGCCGAGGGCGATATATTCGTCACGGCGACGGGCTGCCGCGGCGTGATCGACGGACGGCATTTCGGGAAATTGAAGGACGGCGCGGTTTTATGCAACGCCGGGCATTTTAACGTTGAGATCGCGATGGACGAGCTTGAGGCCGCCGCCGTATCGAAATACGAGGCGCGCCAAAATATAACGGGCTATGAATTGAAGAACGGGCGCCATATCTTCATAATAGCGGAGGGCAGGCTCGTCAACCTCGCCTCCGGAGACGGGCACCCGGCGGAAATTATGGATATGAGCTTCGCCATTCAAGCGCTTTCGGCACGATTTTTGCTCGAAAACAGAGAAAAGCTTAAAATCGGAGTCTATGATGTTCCGGAGGAGATCGACGGAGACGTCGCCCGGCGCAAGCTGAAATCTTCCGGGCTGTCCATAGATGTACTGACGCCGGAGCAGGAGACGTACCTCAGAAGCTGGGATTTGTAACAAGGAGAGGATTCGCGATGAAAAAAATCACTCTCGTATTCGGCACGCGCCCCGAGGCCGTAAAAATGTGTCCGCTCGTGAAAGAACTGAAAGACCGCGCGGACAAATTTGAAACGCGCGTCGTCGTCACGGGGCAGCACCGCGAAATGCTCGACCAGGTGCTCGCGGCGTTCGGCGTCGCGCCCGACCGCGATCTTGATATTATGAGCGACAGCCAAACGCTTTTCGATATTACGCAGCGCGCCTCGGACGGTATGAGAGCAGAGCTTGAAGAAAACCGCCCGGACGCGCTTTTGGTACATGGGGACACGACGACGGCGTTCGCGTCCGCGCTCGCGGCGTTTTATCTCGAAATCCCAGTCGGCCACGTCGAGGCGGGGCTGCGCACGTATGACATCGCGGCGCCGTTCCCCGAGGAATTCAACAGGCAGGCGATAGACATCGTCTCGCGCTGGTCCTTCGCGCCGACGGAAGCGACGCGCGAAAATCTTATACGCGAAGGCAAGGCCCCCGGCACGGTTTTCGTCACGGGCAATACGGAGCTTGACGCGCTGCGCTTCACCGTGCGCGAGACCTACGTTCACCCGGAGCTCGATTGGGCGTCCGGCTCGCGCCTCGTTTTGATGACGGCGCACAGGCGGGAGAATCTCGGCGTTATGAGAGAGATTTTTACCGCGGTCAGGCGCGTTTTGGATGAGCGGGAGGATGTGAAGATAATCTATCCCGTGCATCTGAATCCCGCGGTGCGGGACGCGGCGCGGGAGGTGTTGGGGAATCATCCGCGCGTGCGGCTTATCGACCCGTTAGGCGTTGTGGATTTTCACAACTTCATCGCGCGCTCATATCTTGTCCTGACGGATTCCGGCGGGATACAGGAGGCCGCCCCGGCGCTCGGCAGACCTGTCATTGTACTCCGCGACACGACGGAGAGGCCGGAGGGCGTCGCCGCGGGGACACTGAGGCTCGCGGGGACGAATGGGGATAGCGTTTACCGCGAATTCTTGCGCCTGCTCGACGACGCGGCGCTGTACGAGCAAATGTCAAAAGCGCCGAACCCGTACGGTGACGGCTTCGCGGCAAAGTATATCGCTGATATTTTAGAAGCGCGGCTTTAAGCGCGCGCCGCGCTATTCCGCGGCCTTTTCTATGAGTGTGCCGTCCGCGTCAAATTCGCAGTTGTAGGACAGCGCGCTCCATTTTCCAAGCAAAGCGAGCGCGTCGTCACCCTCGGCGGCGTATGTCAGCGTGCCCGTCATTCGGCAGGGCACGGCGCGGAGCGTGACGTTTTTCCCGTCGAGCGTAATAAACAGCGCCGCCGTTTCCGGATTGCGCGAATTGAAGATGAAATTCCCGAGGCTGTAGACGATAGGCTTGCCGTTGTAATATTCAAAGCTCTGTATGATGTGCGGGTGCGACCCGATGACGACGTCCGCGCCGAGGTCGATCAGGGTGTGCGCCGTGTGCTTTTGGACGTCGTTCGGGCGCGCGTCTCGCTCTATGCCCCAGTGCATATATACGATTATATAATCACAGGTCTCGCGCACAGCGCGGATGCCTTCGGCGAGCGCGCCGAGATTTTTAGGGTCCTTTGTTACGAGCTGCCCGGCCTTGTCCGTCCCCGCCGTCCAGGAGGCCGCGGGGAGAATTTGATTCGACGCGAAAAACGCTATCCTGCGCCCTCCGGCCTCCGCGATATACGGCGCGGCGGCCTCGGATAAATCATAGCCCGCGCCGAACGGCGTGATACCGTACTCGCGCGCGTGTTCGAGCGTGTCGTAAAACGCATCCCGGCCGTAGTCGAGCGTATGATTGTTCGCGAGCGAAGCCGCGTCTATGCCGAGATGGTCGCGCAAAAACGCGAGATTTTCCGGCGGGGAGCGGAACGTGTACGTTTTATCAGCCGGACTGCCGCGCTCCGAAACGGATGTTTCGAGATTTATTACCGCGACGTCCGCCTCGCGGAACATTTCAGCCGTGCGCCCGTCGAGCACGGCGTCGTATTCCCCGGCGGCGATGCGCGGGCCTATTTTCTCGCCCGTCAGAACATCGCCCGCGACGGCGATCACAACCGGCGGCGGGGGAGGCGCGGGCTTGATCTCCGGCTTAGGGCGGCGTATTGCTTCGGTGGGTTCCGGGATATGGACCGGCTCCGGCGAAGGGGCCGGCGCGGAAATGCCGGCCAGCGCGGCGATAAGCGCCGTTACAACGGCGGTTACGGCAAATATACGGCGTTTTGCAGGCTTCACGCTTCACCTCCGAACGATTTCATACGGCGATTATACAGTGTTTTTGAAAAAACCGCAAGACCTCATACGCGTCATTTTTTGTCTTTTATACTGACTATTTGTAAAAAGTGCGCATTTTGCGTAAAACGCTTGCGCATTTATCGGGTAAAGAGTATAATAAAAACAGAAAAATTTTCCCGGCAAATAAAAACTGAAATGGAGCGGGGGTTTACAATGATCACAAGTGCGCAGCAGAGGTTTATCAACAAGGCGTCGCCGACGCTGGAAAAGGACAAAAGGTTCGCGGGAGTCGCGCTCGGCGGCTCATACATAAAGAGGGAGGAGATGGACGAATTCTCAGGGCTCGACTTTATGTTAGCGGTGCGGGACGAGTTTTGGGAGGACGTCCTGCGGGACCGCGTAAAAATAGCGGAGGGGCTCGGGACGCTGCTCGCGAGCTTCACGGGGGAGCACATCCAACGCCCTGACCTGCTTATCTGCCTTTATGACGACCCGTTGATGCACGTCGATCTCAACTTCACCAAGCTCTCTGACGTGGGGGAGCGTTACGACGATCCGGTCATACTCTTTCAATCAGCCTCCGGGCTGGCGGAGGAGCTGGCGCGGCGTCCGGCGAAAGTGCCTACGCCGGATTTGCAGTGGTTTGAGGATCGGTTCTGGATATGGGTGCATTTCATAACGACGCGCGTCGGGCGCGGAGAGCTGTTTGACGCCATCGACTCGCTCGGCTTTCTGCGGCTGAACGTGCTCGGGCCGCTTATCAGTATGAAAAACGGTTACCCGCCGCGCGGCGTCCGTCACATAGAGCGCGACTGCCCGGGGGAGGCGGAAATGCTCGCCGAGACGCTCGCCGAATACAACGCGAAAAGCTGCATACGCGCGCTTAAAGCGGCGGCGAACCTGTACATATCGCTGCGCGGCGTCAACAAAGCGAGCCTGTTTCTGCGCGACAAGGCGGAAAGCCGCGCGCTGCGCTATCTGAACGCTATATCGGAACGGATATGATTTGCGCGAAAATATAATACACGGACGCCGGGAGAAATATTCATCTTCCGGCGTCCTTTATTTTGCGATTTTTACCGCGGAGTATTATGCGCCGTTTTCGGCGGCGTCGATAAACCTGCGCAGCATAGCCGCGGCGTCGGCGCGGGTGGCGGAGGCTTTGGGGTCGATTTTGCCGCTGTCGTCGCCGCGGATTATTCCGGTGGAAATCGCCCACGCCAGCGCGTCGCGCGCGTAGTCGGACACGGCTTCGGCGTCGGCGAACGCGGAGAGCGAGGCTGTAGACGTCGGCGAGCCCGCGAAGCGGTACAGCAGCACGGCGAGGTCTTGGCGCGTGATCTCCGTGTTCGGCGCGAATTTGTTGTCGCCGGTGCCGGTTATTATACTGAGATTTGCCGCCCACGCTATCGCGGCGGAATACCATTCGCCGGGCGGGACGTCGGCGAATCCTGTTGCATCGACGTGAGGGACGTCGAGGACGCCGTCCCCTACGGAGAGGCGGTACAGGACTGTCACGAGCATCGCGCGGGTCATTGGGGTGTTCGGGGAGAAATTCCCGTCACCGACGCCGTTCATCAATCTGTTTGCGGTGACATAGCTCACATCCTCGGCGTACCACGCGTCCTCAGACACATCGGCGTAGGAAATGTTGTATTCCGGCACCGTGGCCTCGCCGCTGCCGCTCGTGTCGTTATCTGGTTCTTCGGATGGCGCGGGTGTTGGCGTGGGCGTAGGAGTGGGTTGGGGCGTAGGTGTTGGAGTTGGAGAGAATGTCCCGCTGCCGGAGGGCGGGGTGGGGGCGGATCCCGCGCGTATGTACAGCGTGCCGGCCTCATATGTTACCGCGTAGTTGCCGGGTGTTGGGAGAACCCAATCGTAGGGAACAATATCGTACTCGCCGACTGTGTTCGTATCCGCTACGGAGGAGCGCAGCTGCGGCGCTGCGCTCCAGCTTTCGCCAGCCGCAAAACCGGTAGTTATGTATGTGTACGCCGGTTCGCTTTCGCCTTTGGTGATCGTCTTGTCATCGACTGTTATTTTCAGGGGCGCAGGGGAGATTGCGAATGTTATGACAACCGGCTGGTAGACGTTTTCGCTGTCTTCCGGTTTTGTGAATGTTACGGTGTATTCTCCGGCGTCCTTGGCTTCAAGCGGGTTGAAAGAGGCTGTTTCGTCCGCGACCGCAGTGTAGGACACCGATATGCCGTCATAGGTTTTATTGAAATCAGGAGCCTCCGCGAGCCAGTTTTCGTTGATCGTTTTTTGCGCCACCGTGACATTGATCGTCGCGGCGACGTCGTTATAGTTCGGCTTCACCGCCGTGACCGTTGTGATCGCCGTCGAGCTCGCCTCGTCAATTGTGATTTCGTCCGCTGAGGAACCGCTGACGGCGTATGTCCAGCCGCCCGGCATCGGGAGCAAGTCCGCGAGCTTGAACACTTTCGGGGTATTGGCGTAGACGTAGACAATGGCGGTAATCGACGCGGGGTCAAATGTCGCCTTGTCGATCGTCTGATCGCTCAGCGCGAATGTATTCTCCGGCAGCTCATAATTGGCGTTGTTAAGAACGATGGTCACTGTCGCGCTCAGCGCGCTTCCGGCGTCCGGGCTGCCGAACTCCGCCAACGCCGTATAGTCGGCGCCCAGCGTAAGCGCGGTGCCGCTGAATGTCACGGCTGACACCGCGCCCGACGTTGTGCCGTCGTAGGTCTTGGGGGCGAGCGTCGCGCCGGTTATTGATATTGATTTCGGCGAAATTGTGTAGTTGCCGAGAGAGAGCGTCGCAGGTGAGTAGTCCGCGCTCTCGGCGATGTCGGCGGTTACGGCGTATGTCCCGGCGTCTGTCGGCGCTGCCGCGCTGCCGTCGTACTTTACTGTAATTGCACCGAAACCGTTTGCGGAGGCGGTGACGGAAACCTCCTGCGGGCTTCCATCGTATATTTTGCCCGTCAGGTCAAAAGTCAAGTCGTCCGAAGTAGGCGCGGTCTTTGCGGGCACGGTCAGTGAGGGCGTTGCGGTACTGCTCCCTATAGAGCTTCCGGGAAAGCTTGGCGTCACCCGTAGCACGCCTGCGGCGTCGCTCTCCCCGGCGGCGGGGCGGGTGATTTCTCCGGCAGCGGATATTGCCGGATTTTCGGAGGTCCATGTCAGCGTTGAGCCATACGGCCCGACACTCGGTAGGGTCAGGTCGTAAGTTACATTGCTTTGCGATGTGTTTTCGCCTTTGATGGCGTCCCACTTCACGACTGCTGCCACATCCATTTGCTGCCGCTGTACTTGTGTCAATTCCACACGTAACACGGTTACGTCTATGACGACCGTGTCCGTATTCACGTCCAGAGACAGGTTCGCGGTCAGGCGGACAGACCTGTCGCTGTTCAGGTGATTCGGTCTTGTGACGGCGCCCGTATCGGTGACGGCGCCGTTTACCGCGCCGGGGGAGTTGGCGTTAGACTGCCAGACAATGGAGACATCGCCGCAGACGGTCGGCAAGCGCAAATCCGTAACGACCCGGTTTTGCGAGGCGTTATCGCCCTTGATAACATCCCAGCCGAGACCGGCTTTCACCGAAGCTATCGCGTCGCTCGCGGCGATATTCGCGCTCAAGACCGTCAAATCAAAGCTCGCCGTATCGCTTGCGCCGCCGTGTGTCAGTTGTGCGGTCAGCGTTACGCTTTTGTTGCCGTCCGACGGCCGCGAGACGGCGCCGCCTGTGGAAATCACGGAAGCATCGGAGGATGTCCACGCGACGGATACGTCTGCGCCGATCTGTGCGGTCAGCGTCAAATCGCCCGTCACACCGCTCTGCGAGAAATTTGCGTTCCGGATGGAATCCCAAGTTAGCAATTCTTTTGCGCCGGCGATGGCGCCGGCATCGTCCGCCGCAGCGGTCACTGCCTTTATGTTCAGCTTCATGGAACCGGCGCGTATCCACATGGAACCGTTTTCGATGAAATAATACGCGCTGCCGTCAGGCGGCCTCGGGTTTATGTTTGTATCCACGCCAAAATCTCCGTTGTCAGTGGCGGCAATAACAGCAAATTTGCTTCCGCCCTCGCCCAGCATTACAGGGGTTTCCAAATCCAGCGTGTACCAGCCCGGATAGTAGAAGCTCGCGCCGTCTATGACCTTTACGGCGCTTCCCGCCTGATCGTCAATATCCAGCTCGTCCGGGGTTATGAAATTGTTCACAACGTAAATATCCACCTCGGACTGCGCGGCGGGGGCAAAGAATTTTATGCTCCGCAGCACCTCGTTGTCGCTGTTGAGCGTGAAGACCTCCGCGACCCGACTGATTATCTGATTGCTGTTGGCCGCGAATTTGCTCATTTGAGTTCCGAAGCCGTGATAGTCGTATTCATAGACCGTCGCCGCAGGGTCAAAAACCTTTACCCCGTCTATTGCCATAGGAGAGGACGGTACATTGTCGTCCTCGTAGGATATCCAAAAGTATCCCTGTGAATCCACAAAGGAGTTGCTTGTTCCCCAACTGTTCTTTGCGAGCCACGCGCCGGGATTTTGCGGCCTGTTCCCCTCGACAAAGCTCTCGACCGGAAAGTCGTCGTCCCAGCCTACCAGAGCCACCGCGTGGGGAGTGGAGGAAGCCTGTCCGTTTTTGGCAGCATTATAGTAATACGCATTTGTGCTGTCATTGAAGCATTCGTAAGTCATAACGTACACCATGCCGCTTTCAACGACTCCGTACTGCATAATGGCGCGTTTCAGTTGCTCGACGGGCAGGGATTCTTTGCTGTCGCCGAGGTATAGTATGTTCTGCACGGTGTAAGATTTAGGCTTGGCTTCCAAATCGCTTACCGTATAGTAAACCCCGGAGGCTTTACTGTAAGGCATATCCGCCTCGTTGACAGTCCCGTTCAATCCGTCGCCGCGCATCAGATACGACGCGGCGAAATTGCGGTTGCCGCCAAAGTCCGGAGTGCGCATAAAGCCGTGAGGATTGCTTCCCGACACTCCGTCCGGCGTATCGCTCGTAGCGTAAGCCATGTGCATTTCCGACAAATCCGGTTCGGAACCGTTCTCTGTGAGACCCGCTATCATAATCGCCGACTCCACTGCGGCATAGGCTGAGAATGCCCAGCAGAGGCCATTGCTGCCCTGATCTCTGGCCGCTGTGACAATGCCTTTATCGCGTGAATCGTACTTTGCGGGCAGAGACGATGCGCCGCGAAGCGCGAAACTCCTTGAATATGTGGGGTATGTGAGGGTGAAATCTTCCGGCACGACGCCGTTGACCGGGAAAGCGGGTTCCCCGTCGATTAGGCCATGCTCCGGCGCGGCGGGCACCGCAACTATTGCCGTAACGCTCGCTGCCGACAGCAGCGACAGCGCCATCGCCGCCGCGAGCAGCGTAGCGGTCAGGGTTCTGAGCTTACGCGTGATTTTTTTGGTGTTGTCCATAGTGTTGTACCTCTGTTATTTGTTGCAGTGTTCAGCGTGGTTTTGGCGCGCCGTTGGGCGTTATATTCGCAAAAAAATATGGCTCGCTGTGAATATTTTTTCCGTCTGTCGCAATGGTGCCCTCTTGTGAATACTCCTGCTGTGCCGGGGGCGATTCCGTCAAGCATTTGCCATTTTCAAACGTCGCGCCGCTCCTGAAAACGTACGATTTCCAAGTACTGTCATAGTAATATTGGCTGCCGATGCCGTGGGGGAGCAAGCCGCGTTCCGCGTCAATGTAAGCCTGTCCATCATAAATGTACTTTAGCGTCGCCGGATTGTACTCCTCCGACGCATAACCGTTGACTACCCACAGTTCACCGTCTGCTGTGTCCATGCGATATGTAATACACCATAAGCCGCTCGCGTCTGCGCCGGGTGCATACGTCACGTCCCACAGATGAGACGGTGGTGCCTCTGTTGGTGCGGGGGGCTCGGTTGGCGTGACTGGTGGCGTTGGCGTCGGTATTCCACCGAAAAATATCGCATTTATATCCTCAATTGATTTGTTGCTCTGTCTGCTAATCTCGTTAATGAGCGTGGTAGCCAATTCGTCGTCTCCAACAGCTATTCCTTCGGATATTTCCGCTGCAATACGGGAAATAAGATTATCATCGGCAATTTTTTCTGCCCAGAGTTGTACGGGAATCTGAAGTACACCCAAAAAGCAAACAAGTATAAGAAGAGCAATGCTGCGTTTGGATCGTTTCTCTTTGTGATCCATAAAGTAATTTGCTATATTTGTTAGAACATAAGAAATAGCAAGTATAATGCCGATAAGGGGCAATGAAACCGTTATCATCACTTCTCTACCCCCAACCACCCGCGGCTACTTAGCGCAAGCGAGTGCGCTCTTATCGCCGTCGCCAATACCGCGCCAAGCAGTTTCCTTACCCAATTAAATTTTCTCATCCCTTTTTCCGTCCTCCCAATAAAAATAAAAATTTTTCACAGGGAGGCCGCGCAAAAAGGCGCGCAGGGAAACCGGGCAGCTTGCCCGAATCTCACCTACGCGCCGAGGTTTTCCTGTCATAAACCGGACGTGCCTGTCAGGGATGGCGGCGTCCTATGTACTCAGCGTATTCACGCGAATTCCCCGGAGACACGAAACAGCTTGCAAACAATAGGATCGACCTTTATAATGTCAAAGCTGTAGCGGCGGGTTTTTCTCGTGTTTGGTAGGTGTGGGTGTTAACTATGTTCCCTACTGACGTCGTGACGGTGTTGTCGCACTGTCACGACCGCTGCGGCCTTTGCTTTGCGGCCTCACGAGGATGATTTTAGCATAGGCTGGGATAGATTGCAAGAGTTTTTTTACCAACGGGAAAATTTTTTGACGGCGGCGCTATGCCATTATTGATAACGTCCTGTAGGGGCGGGCGTCTCGACCGCCCCAGACCGTCCGAAAATTAACCGCACATTGGCAATATGCACAATCCCCGTAGGGGTCGCAGTCCACTGCGACCCGCATTAGCCGCAAAATTTCCTGTGTGACGGGACGTCGCGCCTGCGGCGCGCCATAACAATTTCGTCGTGTCGAACGGCGAGCCGTTCGCCATAGCAATGACGCCGCGCGCAACGCGGCATGGCGCGACAGGAACAGCGTCCCCTACGAAATACAGGCCGTGATTTGTGCTTTTGGCTATTTGGTTTCGATTCTCGGACGGTCTGGCCCGTGGGACAAACAATTGTCGAGGGCAACGGGCGACCGGGACGTGGATCTCTAATTACAGCCGTCTTACCATTTGCAGATAATTATCGCTTTTATCGGTCTGCAATAGCTCAAAGTCGTTGCCGAGGTAAAATTCCGTGACTTTTTCAATATCCCGGCACTCGATAAGCACATACCGACCGCCGATGAGCGTATGTACCTGATAGATTTTATCCATACAGAGGTCAAGGAGGTCTTTGCCGGATACTTCCTTAGCGGTGGCTTCGTCCTTGCCGAACTGACCGATAAGGGCGATGGCAACGCCCTTTACCTCTTTGGAAAATCCGTCGATGTCTTTGATCTTGCTTCTCGAAAGCCCGTCGCGGAATTCAAGTGATTTCAGCGACAGGGTGAAATACGCGACAAGATTTCGCGTATCGTCAATCACGAGGTACGTGCGACTCTTGCCGCGCTTTTCAAACTCAAATGCTTTGTTTTTCAGAAAGTATTCAACGTCCTTATCCTTGCAGACGAAGTGTTCGATCGCGTCCCTTACTGCCGGTTCGTCTTTTGTTCCGACGGCTTCGCGGAGTGCTTTTGTAAAAAGCATTGCCAGTCCTCCTCTGTGATTTCCCTGAACGTTCCGCTTATGTCAGGACGCGGCGGCGCGGGCTTGTTCAGCAGCGCGATAAGCACGTCGGCGGCCTTGTCGTCTATGATTATTCGTTTGTCAAATGTTGATGTTGCCATTGTTCTCGCTTCCTTTCGCGGTCATATTATATGCCATTTTGGGCGGGAAATCAATCTTTGGAGCACGCACGGCAATTTTATCACTTGCCGGGGTAGATTACAAGCGATTTTTACCGGTGGGGAAATTTTTTGACGGCGGCGACGACGCTGTGTTATTATAAGGAGCGGCAGGTGAAAAATATGCCGCCGGTACGCATAAATCCTCCGTTTATGGAAACACTTACTAGTGAGCTCGGAGACTCCGGGCTCACTGATAATATCAGTGCCGCGCGCGCGCGGCAAAAATCAAAACCGGAGGTATTACAAATGGCGAATCTCACGACCAAGGAGCTCTCGGCGCTCGAGGATCAGATCGGGCAGGAACAGGCGCTCGTAAAAAAGTATCAGGCGATGTCAAAAATGTCCACGGACACGACGATCTCGGACTCGCTGAACCGGTTCGCGCAGCAACACCAGCAGCACGTTACCACGCTGACGTCATTTTTGAACTGAGGAGGAAAAGGCAATGAAGGACTTAAACCAAGCATCGAGCATCTACAACGACAAGCAAATTTTACAGGACAGCTTGATGAGCCAAAAGCACATCACGGACGCGTACAACACATACGCCGGCGAGTGCGCGAACCCGCAGCTCCGCAGCGCGATGCTCACCATCTTAAACGAGGAGCACGGCATACAGGCCGACATTTTCAGCTCTATGCAGTCCAACGGCTGGTACCCGACGGAGCAAGCCGAGCAGCAGAAAATACAGCAAACAAAACAAAAAGTCACAAGCGCCGTATAACCGCCGCGCCGCGCCGCGCGATACTGTCTTATGATATGCCGTCGCGCGAAGCGCGTGCCCCGTGCGCGCACGCACGTTAAATCACTCGGGAGGCCGTGGCCGCCCGAATCGCGCGTAAGCGCGTTCCCCGTGCGCGCACGCACGTTAAATCAAACAAAAAACCAGCGGACGGTCAACGACCGTCCGCTGGTTTTTGCATTATTGCTCGCCGCCGCTGTCCGGGGGCGAGCCGAATATCTCGTCCGGGAATTGTGGCCGGTCAAACTCCGGAAACTCGCGGAATTCCGGGGAGGGGGACGATTGCGCGGCGCGCCCGGCGGGTTTCTCGGGGATGAGGAAACCGTCGCGGCAGAGCTTTTTGAATTGCTCGCCGTCCATCGTCTCGTTGACGAGCAGATATTCCGCCGTGGCGACGACGATGTCGCGGTGCTCCTCAAGTATCCTGCCGCACTCGGCGACGGCGGAGTCGAAAATGCGCTTGACCTCGTCGTCGATTTTCGCGGCTGTTTTTTCGGAATAGCTTTTGGTCTGGGAGAAGTCGCGGCCTATGAATACGCTGTGGCTTGAATCGTCGAACGAGATAGGGCCGAGCTCGTCGCTCATACCGTATTTTGTGACCATAGCGCGGGCGATCGCCGAGGCGCTTTGAATATCGCTCGACGCGCCGGTCGAAATATCGTCCAGAAATATCTGCTCCGCGACGCGCCCGCCGAGGCCAGTGACGATGCGCTCGAACATCTCGCTGCGCGACTGGTGCGATTTGTCCTCCTCGGGGCGGAACACGGTCATCCCGCCCGCCTGGCCGCGCGGGATTATCGTTATGTGGTGCACAGGATCGACGTGATCCAAAAAGTGCGATACGACGGCGTGCCCGGCCTCGTGATACGCCGTGAGCTTCCTGTCTTTTTCCGTGACCACGCGGGATTTCTTTTCGGGGCCGGCGATGACTTTAAGCGTCGCGGTCTCGATATCTGGCATCGTTATCGCTCGGCGGTCGCCGCGCGCGGCGAGAAGCGCCGATTCGTTCAGCAGATTTTCGAGGTCGGCGCCCGTGAAGCCCGTCGTGCTTTTGGCGATGTTCGCGAGGTCAACGTCCTCAGCGAGAGCCTTTCCGCGCGAGTGGACCTTTAATATTTCCTCGCGGCCCTTGATATCCGGCAGCCCGACGTAGACCTGGCGGTCGAAGCGGCCGGGGCGCAGCAGTGCGTTGTCAAGGATATCGGAGCGGTTCGTCGCGGCGATTATGATGACGCCCTCGTTGGCGTTGAAGCCGTCCATTTCGACTAAAAGCTGGTTCAGCGTCTGCTCGCGCTCGTCGTGCCCGCCGCCGAGACCGGCGCCGCGCTGACGCCCGACGGCGTCGATCTCGTCGATGAATATGATCGCCGGGGCGAGCTTTTTCGCCTGGTCGAACAGATCGCGCACGCGCGACGCGCCCACGCCGACGTAAAGCTCCACGAAGTCAGAGCCGGAAATCGACAGAAACTGTACCCCGGCCTCGCCCGCCACGGCCTTCGCGATAAGCGTTTTCCCGGTGCCCGGAGGGCCCACGAGCAATACGCCTTTCGGTATCCTCGCCCCGAGCGCGATGTATTTTTGCGGGCCCTTGAGAAAGTCCACGATCTCGCGGAGCTCTTCTTTTTCCTCGTCCGCGCCCGCGACGTCGGCGAACGTCACCTTCTTTTTCTCGTCACCGGCGAGACGCGTGCGCGCCCTGCCGAAACGCATAACGCCCTTGTCCCCGCCGACTCCCGTGCGGCTGAGCATAACATTGTACACGACGACGAACAGCACGATGGCCACGAGATACGGGATTATGGAGACCCATTGGGGTAACTGCCAGCTCATATCGTAGTCATAGGTGAAGGCCTTGTCGTCCGCGAGCAGTCCGTCGATATATTCCCGCAGATCCATATAGAAAATATCCAGACTGTACAGCTCGTGCGTTACATAGTCGCTTCCGAGGTCCGCGTCCTTTTCCTTCAGCTCGATGCGCAGAGTGCGATCCTTCACGACGAAGGACTCCACCTTATCCTCAATGAACAGGCGCCTGACGGTAGAATAGCTGACGTCGGGTGTCGCGGAGCTCCCGCGCACCGCGAAAAGATATACAACAGCCGTCAGTATTATCAGCACCAACGCAATTGTTCCGATATCGCGCGACGATTTCTTTTTCAAAAGCTCACTTCCTTAAAATAAATACAAAATAATATAGTAGATACGGCGGCTATGTCCCGCCGTATATTTCCGGCTTCAAAACGCCGATGTACGGCAGATTCCTGTAGCGCTCGGCGTAATCGAGGCCGTAGCCGACGAAAAA
>JAISAA010000268.1 GCA_031266955.1 Oscillospiraceae bacterium
GTCGCCAACGCCGTCGCCGCCGCGGAGGGCGCCGTCGGGCTCATAATGCAGGAAACTGCGATAACGGTTTGGCGCGCGAGGACGCTTGTCATAGGCTTCGGCAGGATCGGCAAGCTGCTGTGTCACCGTCTGCGCGGACTCGGCGCGCGCGTGACGGCGACGGCGCGGACTCCGGCCGACCTCGCGTGGATACGCGCCTACGGCTACGAAGCGCTTGAAACGGGAGCGCTCGACGGGTGTCTCTCGGACTTCGACGTCATCGTGAACACAGTCCCCGCGCGCGTGATGAACGAGGCGCGGCTAAAAGAAGTCGGTGCGGAATGTCTCTGCCTCGATTTAGCGTCAAAGCCGGGCGGGATCGACTTCACCGCGGCGTCTAAGCTCGGCGTGCGCGCGATGTGGGCGCTGTCGCTTCCCGGAGAGGTCGCGCCCGTCACGAGCGGTGAGATAATCCGCGATACGATCTATAATATTTTGAGGGAAAAAGGGGTGGCGGTGTGAAAACAGCGCGCGTGGGCTTTGCTATGTGCGGCTCATACTGTACGTTCGATAAAGCGATTTCGGCTCTGGCGGAGCTGCGCGGAATATACGCTGACATAACTCCGATAATGTCCGAAAGCGCCTACACAACCGATACGCGCTTCGGCGCCGCGCGCGACTTTGCCCGCCGCGCCGAAGAACTCTGCCAAAAGCCCGTGATACATACAATAACGGACGCGGAGCCGATCGGCCCGAACGCGTCCCTCGATATACTTATAATAGCGCCGTGCACGGGCGGCACGCTGTCAAAAATAGCATACGGAATAACGGACACGTGCGTAACGATGGCCGCGAAAGCCCACTTGCGCAACGGCCGTCCCCTGCTGATAGCCATCTCGACGAACGACGCGCTCGGCGGAGCCGCGCCCGCGCTGGCCGCGCTTCTGGGCCGCCGCAACGTATATTTCGCGCCGTTTTATCAGGACGACCCGGTCAAGAAACCGACGTCGCTCGTCGCCGATTTCGCCCGGCTCTCGGCGGCGGCGGAAGCGGCGCTCGCGGGGCGGCAGCTACAGCCGCTGCTCGCCGCGGCGCCGGGTCTGTGAGCTTGCTCGTCTGCTTTGGAATATTATGGTGATTATACTCCCGCCTTAAACTCATGCCAATCCCGCGCCATGCGCAGCTCCACGCCATTGTCCAGCGCCGCGAAATGCCGCTCGCCACAGCGGATTTTCTGCTGCTCGGGCGTTCGTAAATCACGGCAACCTTATCCTGACGGACGAGTTTGACCGAAGCCGACATCGTGGAGTTCCCGTTAAAGTACAAACACGGCGGCAAGGTCAGCAAGCTGACAATCATCAAGAGCGGCGAAAGCCGCGACATCGTAAACTACGACCGGGGCTGGGAGGCGGAACTCACCGGCAAGGGGCTGTCTCTCGTACAGATAGATAGCCCTGTTTGTGATTAAATGATGAAATTTTCACCTGTTTGAAAAATTCTTCAAAAAGTGCTTGACGCCGCAACCCATATGTGCTATTATACCAGTGGTGGGGTTATCCACAATATAATTTAGGAGGTACATTATGTACAGGGTTCAATTTTATCCCGACCACGCATTATTGCAACACTTAAATAGCGATGCCACAAGACTGGAGGTAGCTGTAAGCACATTAGTAACGGATGTACTTAAACGTCATTATGGACTTGTGCCGGAATCTACCCGCTCGGGATCAGAATTAAATTCCGTGGTTTTTGACGAAGTGAGGGATTACATCGCAAAGCACAATCGTGGAGATGTTTTTGACTTGTTAAAGGCATCGCCAACATATGCTCAGATTGAAATGACATACGCAGGAAAGCCATCCGCAGTAAGAGCAAAAATCGGAAAAGCTTTCTCAAATAAGGTCCGCTCAGGCAATTTTGCTCGGGTTTCTGCGAATGACGTTAATGGAAAAAATGTCAAGAGTGTTAATAGCGCGGCAACGTACATATTATTGTGAATGGCAATCCGATATAGTCGACTGACCGATTCTCCTTTATCCCGATATTTACAAAGCAAGCGATAACCGTAATCCCCGCCCTCTTTCAACGCGGAATGGGAGAATATAAAACGTAAGTGGCAATCGAACGATAGCAACCATTCCTTGTCTTTCATGATGGTGGAACAGGTGTCATAGTCGTCGGCAGTGTTGCCCTTGGTATTTTTCAAATTGCCCTTTTTATCCCGGGAAAAATAGCCGTTGTGGATAGCGGAAAGCTCAAACACAAACCGCTCACGGATCGGCGTGTATTTCTCTTTTGCGATAAGCTCGGCGTAACATTCCTCAAACATCTCGGCATATATGCCTTTGCCGCCGTCAGCGGCGCGGTATTTTGCCACTTCGTCAATAAAAAACAGTGACAGCACCTTGATGCCTTTTCCGGTAACCGGTAAAGCGAAGTTCCTTGTCCAAATGCGTCTCAATGGTGCGTCGGATCTGCGCCCGCTTGATGATGCTCTCGTCCACATCGCCAAACGCCTTACCCAGATACAGCGTTTCGCTATTAGTAAACTCAACACTCTCAAACCCCGGCTGGCAGTTAATGCCCGCCATGGAATATCCCTCATATAGTTCACGCTCGCCAGACAGTTCAAACAGATCAGCATTCGGCTTGACGGTAATCACTTTGCGCGAGACTTGCCTAGATTTGGCGGCTTTATCTATCTCCACCCGCGCCGAAAAACCGTTCTCGTGACTGACCGAAACGAGCCGGATATACGGACGGTTGAAGTCGTTTTCGATTTGATTGGAGGATACGCAAATCTGCTTGACAAGTCCCATCTGATAAGCGTCCACCGGCGTCAGCCGATAGCAGATTGATTTTTTCACGATGAGTCGCCGAATAGCGGAACACGCACAGCGGGTTCAGGCTGGCGATAGCCTCTTTCGCCTTTGGCGTATTGTCCACGCTCTGCGGCTCGTCTATAAT
>JAISAA010000329.1 GCA_031266955.1 Oscillospiraceae bacterium
CTCCGCGAAAAAATGACGGGCGTCAAAAGCGGCCTGAAGGTCATAACCCTCGCGAGCGGAAAAGGCGGCGTCGGGAAATCCACCGTCGCGGTCAACCTCGCCGTGGCGTTAGCGCAGCTTGGGATACGCGTCCTCATCGTTGACGCGGATTTCGGGCTCGCGAACGTGGACGTTATGCTCGGCGTGCAGACGAAGTACAATATGAGCCATTTTCTCAGCGGGGAACGCCGCCTTGACGAGCTTGTCCACATAAGCTACGACGGCGTGCGCTTCATCTCCGGAGGCAGCGGATTATCAGAGCTTATGAAGCTTGACGAAACGCAGCTCCAGACCTTCATAAGCGGGCTTACGCGGCTCGATATGCCGATCGACTACATCCTGTGCGACGCCGGGGCCGGGATAAACGACAACATTCTTCAGCTCATCCTCGCCTCGTCCGAAACGGTGATCGTGACGACGCCGGAGCCTACGGCGATACTCGACGCGTACGCTCTAGTAAAAACTGTCGTAAAACGTGACAATTTACACCCGATCCACGTTATAATGAACAAGGCGGAGAGCCGGAAGGAAGCCGCCCATGTTCTCGACGTATTCCGGAACGTGCTCTCAAGGTATCTCAGCAAGGACGTCGGCTGTCTCGGATACATTATGAACACGCCGGACGTGCCGCGCTCCATAAAGCGGCAGGTGCCGGTAATGGTCTCCGCTCCGGAATCGCGCTTCGCGCAGGACATACGCGCCGTGGCGCGCGCGCTTCTTGAGCTGCCGCCCGTAAAAGAACCGTCCAATGTGTTCACAAGATTCTTTTCAGGGCTTTACGGCGCGATCAAAAGAGAGTAAAATTCCGGTGAAAACAAAGAAGGAGGTTAGAAAAAATGGTCAAAAGCGTGCTTCTTGTCGGCGATAAGGTGGATATCTACTTTGATAACAGCCCGTACTACAGGACGTATATTGAGGACGTCGAGGAGGACGGCGCGATTTTGCGCGTTTCCGCACCGATGGAAAAGGAACGCGTCGTCCCGATCCCGGCGAATCAGGAGCTCACGCTGTACTTCTACCGTGAAAACGGCAAGTTCAGTATCCAAGCCCGCGTTATGGAATTCCGCAAGTATTCGACCGGCACGTCCGTTATGTTAGAGGTGATGACGGAGTCGCGCAAGGATCAGCGGCGTGAGTTTTACCGCCTGCCGTCCATGCTGACCGTCGAGGCGCGGTATATTCCGGACGAGCTCATACGCGCGATGCCGAACGCTCTGGCGATGCTCTATGACGTCGGCTATTACGACGAGGCGGTGCTCGCGTTGTTCGCCGCCGCGCAGTACGAGCCGAACGTCACGGCGCGCGATCTGAGCATATCGGGCCTGTCGGTGCGCAGCTCGAAGCGGTATAAGCCGGGCGACCGCCTCGCCTTGAAGATATACCTGCGCTGGCCGCATGGGACAAACGTGCCGCTGCTCGCCGCGGCGGAGGTAAAGCGCGTACAGCTCCACGCCGAAACGAGGAAATATTTCGTCGGGCTCGAGTTTTTAGGCGCCTTCTCCCAGCGCGAGCTGATAACGAAGTACATATACGAGCAGCAGCGCCTGCGCATACAAAAACAGCGCCTTATCGAGGGGACGTAACCGTGCAACGGGACGATGCCTCGGGCCTCGGAGCGGTGTGGGAGGAGTACGCCGAAACGCGCGATATCGCGCTGCGCGACAGGCTCACCCTCGTGCATACGGGGCTCGTTAAGTCGCTCGTCAGGCGGATGATGCCGCGTTACGGCGCCGTCGCGGAGTTTGACGACCTTGTGAGCTGCGGTATACTCGGCCTCATAGACGCCGTTGAGCGCTTTGACTTATCACACGGCGTGAAGTTTGAGACCTACGCCGTCTCGCGCGTGCGCGGCGAAATACTCGATTACCTGCGCAGTCAGGACTGGGCGCCGCCGAATCTGCGCCGCCGCATTTCCGCCGTCACCGACGCGTATGAGGAGCTTGAGGCTACGGGGGATACGGAGCGCGCCGAATCGAAAATAGCGGCGAAGCTGAGTATGACGGAGGAACAGGTAGACCGGCTTCTCGCGCGTTCCCATATGTTCAACGTAATGCGCTTTGAGGACGCGCTCGGCGACGGCGAGGACGTCCGCGAGCCGCGCGGCGGCGACGAGGACCTTCCCGAGGCCCGCCTGCTCGAACAGGACTTAACAGACCGTCTCGCCGCCGCCATAGAAGCCCTGCCCGAGCGCGAGAGACTCGTCATCACGCTGTATTATCACGAGGGGCTGCTGCTGCGCGAAATAGCCGACACGCTCGGCGTAACGGAATCGCGCGTATCGCAAATGCACTCAAAAATCATAGTAAAGCTCCGCGAGGCGCTTGAACGCGATTAAGACGACGGCGATCGTAGTCGCCGTTCCGGCGACCGGGCTGTAAGCCCGCAATTGTTAATTATTGTTGAATCCGGCGGAGCCTGATTCAACGGGAGGCCGATTATGTCATTGAGAGGAATAGACGCCCAAATAATGCTTGCCCGGACAATCGAATATCAGCGCCCGACGGCGGCGGAGCAGCAGCACGCCGCTTTGATGAGCGACATCCAAGGCGTGGAGGGCGACATCAGAGCGCAGCACAAGTCCGAAAGCGTCGCCGCCGCCGCCGAAAGCGACCAAGTCCTCCTGCACCCGGACGGCGAGGGCGGCGCTGCATACGACTATTACGCCTCCGGCGGAAGCGAGCCCGGCGAGGACGGCGACGGCGACGGCCGCGACTCCGAGCTCTCCGACCCCTCCGGCGAGGGGCGCGTCATCGATATAACTGTGTAGGTAGACGATTATGCCTGAAAATTATCAATTCGCCGTTTTCATATTCGCGCTCGCCGCCGCGACGATCTTTCTCGCCCGTTTCGCGTTCGGCGGCGTAAAGCGCCGTCTGCGCGAGCTCAATGAGCGCGAGGCGGCGCTGCTTAAGCTCTACCGCGATATAGAGTCTATTTCAAATACGTTTCACTCGGAGGCGGAGGTGCTTCTCGACTCTCTGCGCGAAGCGGAGGAACGGGTTTGGACGCCCGCGCCCGGACAGCCTCCGGCCGCGCCGCCGCATTTGCTTTCAGCCTCGGCCAAAGAGACCGCCGCGGCGGACGAAGAGCCGCAGAAGACCCGCCGCGAGGAGGTTTTGAGACTTTTCGCCGAGGGCCTCTCCGCGGACGAGATAGCGCAAGAGCTCTCCGTCACGCACAACGAGGTATCGCTGATAATCAGCGTCGCCGGAAAGCGAAGCGGCAAGCCGAAATAGTGCGCCCCGACGAATTGCAGTTGCGTGAAACCAATAGAAAATTACGCTTGATAAAAATGGATAAATATGTAATCTATTAGCATAAGGGGAAAATAATGTTCGAGGAAACAATTTATAGAAAAGACAAAAAATTATTGGATTTAAATAATTCCAATATAATTTTTAGAAATGCAGTTAGAGCCGTAATAATAAATGAAAATAAAATATTAA
>JAISAA010000035.1 GCA_031266955.1 Oscillospiraceae bacterium
AAGCAAATGGACCGAAAAGAGCGTTGAGATCGCCTTCGATTGCGGGGAGATTTACGCTGACGGAAACAAGGATTTGATAAAGCAGATATGGATCAATCTGCTTGACAACGCCATAAAATTTTCGCCGGAACGCTCTGTAGTCAGTATAAATGTCACGAAACACGGCAATGGTGCGTCCGTTACCATAGCCGACGAGGGGCATGGAATGGACGAGGCGACCGCTTCTCATATTTTCGATAAATTCTTTCAAGGCGACGTCTCGACTCCGCAAAGGGCAACGGGCTTGGCCTGTCTGTCGCAAAACGCATCATCGAACTCCACGGCGGCACAATCCGCGCCGAGAGCGCTCCCGGCAAAGGAGCGGTGTTTGTCGTGGAGTGGTGAATGATATACTGGCGCGCAAGTTCGAGAGATAGAATTCTGCGTATCATAGAATTCTGTGTATCCAGTTTGACCGATCGCCTATTGACAAACAGGTCAAAGTATAGTATATTAATCATATGAATCAATTGATGAATTGAGGTGATTTGACCATGTATGTTCGGCTATCCGAGTTGAAGACCAATCCGGCAAAGTATTTTGACCTTTCCAAAACGGTCGACGTTATCGTGACGCGCCACGGGCAGCGGCTCGGCAGAATAGTCTGCGAGG
Organism: Oscillospiraceae bacterium; assembly: GCA_031266955.1. Classification (GTDB taxonomy): domain Bacteria; phylum Bacillota; class Clostridia; order Oscillospirales; family Oscillospiraceae; genus JAIRRO01. Next base: position 652 of record JAISAA010000035.1, read on the forward strand.
AAAAGGCGGCGAGATCGGATAGGGAGTGTGCCTTTGACGAACTTATGCAATTCGTAAAAACATCGCCGTCTGTTCCGGACGGTGCCGTCTACGACGCCGGCAAAGAGGAACGGTTGCGCGTTAAGGGGTTACTGTGATGAAAGCAGTTATTGATAATAACGTGATCGTCGACGCGCTCAAACCGAACCCTCAGTTTGAGGCGGAAGCACAGGAAATACTGCGGCTTGCATCAATAAAGACGATAGACGGGTTCATCAACGCGAACAGCTTGACTGATATTTTTTACATCCTGCGCAAAGAACACGGCGCGGACAAGGCGAAGGCAATGATAAAAAAGCTGCTTCTAATTGTCGACATTATCAGTATTGAATCCGGGGACTGCGCCCTTGCTTTGGAAAGACCGCTGAACGATTTTGAGGACGCGCTTGTTGACGTTTGCGCCAAGAAAATCGGAGCGGCTTGCGTGGTGTCGCGCGACGAGGCGTTTATCAAGTCGGCAACGGAGGTCGAGATAATCAAGCCCGGCGAATTTATAGAGCTATGCAAAAAAAGATATTAGGCCGGCAAGTGCGGCTATGATCCTGCTATGCGATATATAAGCGCCGGATGAACGCCGCCGGAGCCGTACGCGTCGATCCACCGGAAAACAAAAATCTTTCGGCTTATTCTGCCCGCCGGAGGAGGATCATCTACTCGGGTTTTCTGGTTTTTCGACTCTTTCGTTAAGCGCAGTTATTTTTTTGCTACCATATTAATTTTATCTATAATTCACTTTCAAATGTATGCATCATCATTACCATTCCATTCTCCCGATAAAATCGTATTCCAATTTCATTCTTTGGAATTACACTTAATCTCAAAAACTCTAACCCTCTTTTCTTTCCCCATTCTTTTGATCCATTTAACAATCTTTTGCCGAAACCTTGTTTCCTATATTTTTTGTCAATTATGAAATCCTGTATATAAACATACTTCTGTTTCTTTAATAAACTAATATTTGGGGTTTCCTTTTCATAAACCAATGAAAATCCTATTATGATTTTATTTTCATTTTCGATGATTAAAAAATCACAAATTTTACCGTTAATTATTTCTTCGATAGATTCTTTTGTCCTCTCTTTGCATATAAAATGCTCTGGCTGTTGTAGCTCTGCATCTTTGTCAAGCATAAGATATAATTCCTTTATTCTTTCAATATCATCAAAATTTGCTTTTCTAATCATCATATTGCTCCTCTTATATCAATATTAATCTTTTTTCATAATGACTTCCTTGCATCTGCCCACATTTTACCCTATATTATAGGGTGTGTCAACCGTCATTTCAGAAAAAATATTCCCGCGATGTTCTCTCGCCGGCGCCGTGAACTATAGCAAAACAGGAAAAGCGGCGGCGATTTTTTGCGGTTAGAATGTAATCGCCAAGCGGGAAAGAGGTGACGAGATGGAATATGATGAGCTCATCCGGTCGGGTTTAGACTATATCGATGGCCGAATCACGGAGAATATCCGTGTTGAGGAGCTGGCGCGCGCGGCCGGTTATTCCGTCTACCACTTCTGCCGGTTGTTTGCGTCGGTGACCGGGACGCCGGTCATGGCGTATGTGACGCGGCGGAAGCTTGAGTACGCGCTGTACGATTTGTCGCGGGGCGGGAGGATCATAGACGTGGCGATGGATTACGGATTTGAAACTCACGCGGGTTTCACTAAAGCGTTCAAGAGACACTTTGGCTGTCCGCCGTCGCTGTACCGGTTGCACGTCATTGCCCATAAGCCCGTACGGGCGACGGTCGACAGCCTTCAATCTAAAAACGGAGGAATCACAATGCAGGTCCAAATCAAAGAAATGCAGCCTTTTTTCGTCGCCGGAGCGGCGAGCCTCCATTCTATGCCGAACGTGAAGGGAACGGGCGATATACCGGCGTTCTGGAACACGGTTTCGATGGATCATGGCAAAAATCTCACGCGGGCTTACGACGCCTTTGCCCCCGCGAAACACGGCGAGTTCGCCCTCTGCCTCGATATTGACGAAAACACGGGCGAGTTTACCTATGTGCTCGGAGTGGCGTTTGACGCCGATGCGGATGAGACGAAAATCGAGCCGGATATGCGTAAAATAGAGATACCGGGTGGATCATACGCCGTTTTCACAACGCCGAAAGTGCCGAATGCGCAGTACCCGCAGTCTATAGCCGACACGTGGGCGGAGATAATCACCCGCTGGCTGCCCGAATCGCCTTACGAATACGACGACGCCCGCCCGAGCTTCGAGGCTTACGACGAACGCGACCACGCATGGCTTCACGACAACATGGCGCAGATGGATATCTGCGTCCCGGTAAAGCGGGGATAGGCGGATCCCGGAAGCGCGCAGAGCGTTTTCAACGGCGCCCGCGACGCGTTCGTCGCGGGCGCGCTCAAACACTTGCAGCGTATCGACGGCACCGCGCACGACCTTCACGTAACCTATCTGCACGACTCCGCGCCGCACTATGTAGTATTTTGTGTCCGGCTCCGAGAGCATATCGGAGAATCGTTTTTTCTGAAACTGTTCCCAAGCGGCGGCGCTGGGCGGTGAATCGCCGAAAGGGGACTTGAGTTCCTCGCCCGATTCGCGCCGGCAGGCGTCGATCACGAAAATCGTCTGCATAAAATCGTTCAGCGGCGTGAGATTGTAGACATCCGGCAGCTCGCGGCGCATAAGGATCAAGTCGGGGTCGTCGATAAACCCATATCGCGCCTTGTCTTCGACGCGCGCGAATCCGGCGCTCTCGTGGAGCAGCCGCGACTTCTCATTCCACTTGTCATACGAGCTGATTACGAACGCCGCGCCAATGTCGACAAGCCGTTCAAAGACCGCGTCGAACAACCGTCGAGCTATGCCGAGCCTTCGGTAGTCTTTGCGGACAAACAAATCGTCGCAGAACCAATACGATTCCCACTGCGAATCAAACGGGTTTTGCCATTCCTCAAATGTGCAGCCGAGCGTTCCGATACATTCGCCGCGTTCATTTTCGGCGATGAATGTGAACCCGGCGCGCTCTCCGGCCTTTGTCCGGTCAAGCAGCAGACGCCGGGCTCCGAACCATCGGTCTCCGGGGACTCCATGCATCTCCGCGATTTTGCGTCCGAGCTCAGCGGTACCGAACTCGAACATTTTGATTTGGAATACGCGCGGCTCGCGGGCGTCCGTACCGGGCGCCTTTAGTGTGGTGTTTTCGTTTTGTTTCATAGTTACTGTCCTTTCAATAATAAATAGCGGCGGCTCCGACATCATCGAAGCCGCCGCGAAAGACAGCAAAAGAAACCCGCGCGTTACGCGGGATCGTATCAGTCCTGAATTACGCTGTTACAGCGCTTGGACGGACGACGATGATGTGGTTCCATATATGTGCATAGCGTCGTCCTCCTTTCATTATCTAAAAAATTCAGCTTGGGATATCCGGATTATATAACGGCTTTACGCTAATGTCAAGCCGTTTTTTCGCGGGGAAGGGTAAACAGCCGAGCAGCGTCCGGCTCAGGCGCGACGCGTCACGCGTCGTTGAATTTTATTTTGTATTCATACCGCAGCTTTTTTTCGTAATCCAGCTCGACAAGATCCGTCGGTTTTATTTGCCCGCCCTCCTTTTCAAAATAATTCGCGCCGACGATCCTCAGCATTTTATACACGAATTGCGAGCAGAACATAATATTAGGCTTAAACGAGTGTTTCAGCACGAGCCCGAAGAGATTATAGGCGCTGCCCTGCTCGTTTATTTTCTTTATCTCGTCGATTATCGTCCGTTTTTTCTCGGTGTTCACCGGCAGGCTGTAGACAATGACGGACGAATCCTTTTTCCTGTTGAAATACTTTACCGTTTCCGTGTTCAGGCCGGGGGGATACAGCTTTTCGCCGCCGTTGTAGCTTATTATGGTTTTCAGCTCGCGGTCGAAGGCCAGAGAGGCGTGGTTGTACTGCGTGCCGGTGAACGCCGAGATCACTTCGCTTGCGGGGCTGCCGGTGTTTGAAATGATTATGTAGACGTTTTCGTCGGGAAGCGTGCCGTAGGCCAGCTTGAAATATTCGTCCGTCAGGCTGCCGCGGTTGACGTAGCGAAAGGAATTGTGGCGGGGAAAATCGTTTATCAGCTCGCCGAGGTTCTCTTTTGACAGCGTCCGCCTGCCCTTTTTTATCACGCGTTTTACGGAATCTATGCTTTCAACTATTTCATTGAACGTGAAGACCCGGATGTCCTCAACGGAAGGAAAATTGCGGTTTCGTATGTCCGAAAACAGATTCCTGACGAAAAACGGCATCAAAACAAGCAGCACCCCGACGACGCGGTATATCACCGCCAGCGCCCCGCCGATGTTTTCCGAAAAAAGAACCGAGACGCAGAACACGGACTGAAACGTAAAGATCATCAGGTGCAGCAGCAACGCAAAGCCCTTGTTCCCCCGCGTCCCGGGCCGTGAGAGCGTGTATACCACGAGCGCTAAATTTGTAAAAATATACGTCAGTTCAAATAACGTGATACTATTTGAAATAAACAGGGTGATAAGCAGCACCCCGAAAAACAGCCCGGCCATTTTAATCTTTCTCCCGCTTCAAATGTTATTTCTAATGTAATTTGTGATCCGCGGACTTAATTATATCATCCGCAGGCTTCAATGTTAATATAAATTCTCTTAATTTTAAGTTAAAATCTCCGCATCCTCTATGCGCGCGATTTTGCCCCACGGGGGCTCGGACACTTCGTTGTTCAGCAACCACAGCACGGGGATTTCGGAAAACTCCGGCGGGTACGGGGCGAAGCCGTCAGTCAATATGATTATGCTCACGGGCGGCTCTTCCATAGTTTTGACGTGATCGAATATGATGCCAAAGTCCGTGCCGCCGCCGCCCGTAGGCTTTATATCCGTCAGCTCGTCCAAGTCCTCAAACGCGACGGGCTCCGTCACCGCCGCGTCGAAGAAGCCAAGCAGGCCCGCCAGCTTGCCGCCGAACTGGTCCACGGCGCTTTGTATCTCGGCGAACGCCGTTGAGACCGCGTTATCGCTCATACTGCCCGAGGCGTCTATCATAAAAAGCACGTTTTCGACGCGCTCGTCAGTTTCGTTGAAATCGGGGAGAAAGAACGGGCTTTCGGAAAACCGTCTGTCCGGCGGGGAAAACGAATAGTCGTTCACCTCCTCCTGCACAAAATCGTTGAGTATCGTCCGCCAGTCGAGCTGATTTGAGCGCAGACGCTTCAAAAGCCGCTGGGCGAAGGCGGGTATCGTACCGCGATTGCTGTTTTTCTGCTGTATCTCAATGGCGCGCGCGGCGTCGAGGATGTTTTTTGTCCATTCGTCGGCCAGCTCGCCGTCCCTCGGGGACGTGCCCCAGCGGTCGTGGCTGTCGAAGCCGGAACCGGAACCCTCGCCGTTTTCGTCATCCTTGCCGGCTTCGCCATTTTCGACGTCTTCGCCGGCCTTACCGTCTTTTCCGTTTTTGCCGCCTTCGCCGTTCTTGCCGTTTTCGCCGTTGCCGTCGCCGTCACCCTCGCCGTCACCGTCATCTTCACCGTTGTCCGTATCTTCATCTTCGCTGGCATCTTCACCATCATCTTCATCTTGGCTCTCTTCGCCGCCGTCGCCCACCGATGCGACGAAGAGTATATCGTAGAGTTGCTCGGCAGTGAAGTTATGGCCCTCGCGGCCGTCCGGGGCGAGGTGCGGGACGTCTCCGAAGCCGTTTATGTGAAAGCTTGTCCGGCCAAGCTCCGAGAGGATATTGCTGTTTACGACGATGTCGCACGCCGAGTCGAAATACTCGTTGTCGAGACCGGTGCCGCGCTGCGTATGGCGGAGCGCGATGTGTAAAACCTCGTGCAGCAGGATAAAATCCAGCTCACTGTCCGTAAGCGAGCTCAAAAAATCCGGGTTGAAGAAAACGCGCTCGCCGTCGGTCGTCACCGTGCTGACGGACGTATCGACGTTTACGATGAGCCGGGTGAGCAGCAGGCCGTAAAAACCGTGCCCGTCCAAAAGCCGCACGCGTGATTTGATGAGCCGCCGCGCGTGACGGCGCCTCGCTTTGGTCGAGTTCCCGGACACCGTCAGCCTTCATAATTGAACAAAGAGCCGTACTTGCCGAGCCAGTCGGAGAACGCGCGCAGGCGCATAAGCTCGTTTCTGTAATCCGGCGCGAAGGCCATATAATCGCGAAGCATGATGGCGGCGAAGTCGGGCGGCAGCCTGTGCGCGAATTTGACGGAATTTTCGACAGCCGTCATATCGTGCATAACGGTTTTCGCGTGGGCGACAACGGACGAGACAAGCGCGTACAGCGCATCCGTCGCGTCCGGGACCGTTACCGGGCGTCCCGCGAAAATATCGGAAATGCTCGGAAGCTTGTCAAACACGGCGCACCAAGTGCGGAATTCAGCAGCCGCGCCGATCCCGACGCAGCCCGCTATCATTGGGAACGCGCCGCCGAGACCGCGCGAGTCTATGTCGCCCGCCGCGTAATTTAATATGTTCGACACCATCTCCCACGAGCGCGGCGTCGCGAACGCCAGCTCGTCGCCGCCCGGCTCGAAATTCATCAAAAACGTCGGGCGGAAGTCCAAAAACCCGACGACGCGCGGATTGATCCCGGCGCGCACGGCCCAGACCTTCCAGCTTTCAAAATCGTCCTTGATCTCGAAGTGGCAAAGTCTGTTCGCCAGCGCCTTTGGCATTTTATAAGCGACGGATTTGTCCGTGACGCGGTTCCCCGCGGCGATGACGATGCAGTTGTCGGGGAGCTTGTGCTCGCCCACGGTCCTGTCGAGCGTGATCTGATACGCCGCGGCCTGTACGGAGGGCGGCGCGGCGCTTATCTCGTCGAGGAAGAGTATATTGACGAGGTCTTTATCGTCGTCCATCTGGAATATCTGCGGCTTTAGCCAAACGGCGAGCGTTTTGTCCGCGTTGGCGGTCGGTATGCCGCGTAGGTCGATGGGGTTGAAAAGCAGCAGCCGCACGTCCGTGACGGACGCGCGCTTTGAGACCGTGGCCTCTAACCGCTTCGCGAACTGCCGCACGCCCTGCGATTTCCCGACGCCCGGCGGCCCCCACAGCATAACAGACGGCAGCAGATTTACAGCGCCGCCGCCGTTTATCACATTGCCGTAAGCCTCCGACAGCAGCTCTACAAGCTGATTTACGGTCAGCGAGCTCATCCCGCTCAAAATGTCGTCATTTCTTTTTTGCGGCATTTTCATCCACTCCTAATTTTTTATCCAAGGCCGCGAGCCTTTCCGTCAGCTCGGCGGTTTTTACGGCGTACTCCTCGCGGCTTTGCTCCGCGTTCTCAATGGCCGCTTCAAGCTCTTTTAACCGGCGCTCGGAGTTATCGACTATCCGCTCGCGATCCTCTACTATGGATTCGAGGGAATTTAAGCGGTTGTCTATGCGCGTTATGCAGCCGATGTCGCTCGTCCCGAGCTCTGTGTAATAGCGCCCGGCGTTTTCGAGCCACACGGCGGGCTTGTCCGGCGGCATATTTTCCGGGAGGACGACGCGCATACCCTGATACGTGAGCAGATATTTTGTCTCGGGGCGCAGCTCGTACCCGCGCGCTGAGTCTAATATCGTCTGCCCGAGCTCACGGTGGCCGTTCATATCGGCGATTTCGAGCTTGTTTTCCCTGTAGTGCTCCGCGTCGAGCCGCGCTTTTTCTATAAACTCGCGGTGCGCCCGGAGCTTCGCAGGGAGCGCGGCAAGCTCTTGCCGCATAGACGCTATCGTGTCTGTGAGCCGGCGTTGCAGCAGCATCGCCTGACTCAGCGTGTTCGCTGTTTCAACGCGTTGCTTTATCAGCGGGTTGCCGATAGCGAGGGCCTTGACCTCCGCGTAGCTGAGCACGACGTCGTCCACGTCGGAGGCGTCGCGGACTGTAACGGCGCCGCTGAGAAGCTGTGAGATAAAGCGCTGCTTTGTCTCGAGTAGCTGCCAGGAATACGCGTCGAAGCTGCCTTTCGTTATATAGCGGAAGATTTTTACGCTGTCGTTTTCGTTCCCCTGCCTTAGCATACGCCCCTCGCGCTGGACCATATCGGACGGACGCCACGGGATGTCGAGATGATGCACGGCGACAAGCTTGCGCTGTACGTTCACGCCGATACCGAGCTTGAACGTCGAGCCGAGCAATATCCGCACCTCGCCCGTGCGCATTTTTTCAAAAAGTTCCTCGCGCCGCTTGTCCGTGTCGTGGTCGTGGACGAATTCGATCTCGCTCTCCGGGACGCCGAAGGAAGTCAGAAGCCGTTTTAGCTCGCCGTACATATTAAACGCGGCCTTAGGCGTGCTGCTGTCGCAGAATATAAGCTGCGTCAGGCGGCGGTCCGCCGTCTCGCGGTACAGCGAGTAAACGCGCCCGGCGCAGGCGAACGCCTTGCTGTCCTTGTAAAAGCTCCCGTTCGGGTCCGCGAGGCGGATGTCGAGAGCGACCTTGCGCCCGTCTGTCGTGATTTTCAGCATATTGTCCTCTTTGCGCGATACGAGCCTGCGGCGCACGGCGTCCGCGCGCTTGGACAGTTGCTGTATATATTCGCGCAGGGGCGGGGTCTGCTCAATAAGCCCGTCCGTGTACCCCTCGTTTTCCGGCAGGTCGCCAAAATAAACGGAATGAAAATCCGAAACCTGAGCCAGCAGCGCGGTGAGCTCCGGCAGGTTGTGAAACTTTGAAAACCGCGTCGCGAGACGGTACGTCGTGGTATCGACGTCAATCTCGAATTCCGTCACCCGCTCCCCGAACGTCATCGCCCAGTTGTCGAAATGCTCGAGGTCGAGGAAGCGAAGCTCTCCGGACTGCAAATACCGCTGCATCGTGAAAATATCGGTCACGCTGTTCGTGATAGGCGTTCCCGTGGCGAAGACGGCGCCGCGCCCGTCGTTTTCCCGCTGCACGAAACGCACCTTTGCGAGCATTTCGTCGCACTTCGCGGAGCCCGTTTTGTTTATCCCCAAAATGTCGGCCTTGCTGTCTATGCTGACGTTTTTATAGTTGTGCGCCTCGTCGAGGAAGATAGTGTTTACGCCCAGCTCTTCAAAATATATCTTCGGCTCGCCGCCCGAAGCTTCGTCTTGGTTTTTCTCTATCTCTTCGCCGAGCTTTTTGATCTCGGTTTGCAGCTTTTTGCACCGAGCTTTCATCCGCTCCGACATTACGGGTACGGCTTGCATACCCGCAGGCGCGCCGGGACGAGGCGCGGAGGCTGTGAGCTCGTCGAGCTCGCGTTCGAGCTCGCGTTTGCGGAGCCCGGGGGAGAGACGTATGAGCTCGAAGCTGGAATACGCCATAATAACGGCGTCGAAGTCGCCGTCGCGGATGCTCGCCAGCACGGCGCGGCGCTTTTTGGGGACGAAATCGCGCGGCGTGACCGTGTACGCGTTCGCGTCCGGATAAAGCTCTTTGAATATTCCCGACCACTGCCCGATTATATTGTTCGGCACGACGTAGATATTTTTCTTCGATATGCCCATACGCCGCAGCTCCACTCCGGCGGCGGCCATAATATACGTTTTGCCAGCGCCGACGTCGTGCGCGAGAAGCGTGTTCGGCGTCAGCAGTATGCGCGCCACGGCGGCGCGCTGATAATCGTACAGCTCCGCTTGCAAGCCAGGAAGCGTCAGGAAATCGCCGTTGAACACGCGGCGGCGGACGCCGCCGAATTTCTCGACGTATATCGACGTAAGGCGCTCACGGCGCTCCGCGTCGCTCCATACCCACGTCCTGAACTCGGAAATAAGCCGCTTTTGCTTTTCTCC
>JAISAA010000096.1 GCA_031266955.1 Oscillospiraceae bacterium
TGCTGTCCGTCCTGTTCGCGTATTTCCAGGGCTTCACGATGACGTCCGTCACGACGACGATAACGTACAACTTCCGCAACGCGATAATGCAGAAGATAAACAAGCTGCCCGTCGGCTTCTTCCACAGTATGACGCACGGCGAGGTGATGTCGCGCATCACAAACGACGTGGAAACGCTGTCGCAGAACCTTACGCAGACGATAATGCAGGCCGTGAACACGGTGATAACGCTCGTGATGGTGCTCGTGCTGATGCTTACGATGAGCTGGAAGCTGACGCTTATCGCGGTGCTGATGATCCCCGGCAGCGCGCTCGTCACGCTGTTTATGGTAAAGGTCTCGCAGAAATATTTCCGCAAGCAGCAAAGCCTGCTCGGTACGGTCAACGGCACCGTCGAAGAAGTTCTATCCGGGCACACCGTCGTAAAGGCCTTCAACGCCGAGGGGCGCATAATGCGCGAGTTCGACGTCCACAATGACGAGCTGTACAACACGGCTTGGAAGGCGCAGTTCCTGACGGGCTTTATGATGCCGATGATGAACTTTATAGGCAACCTCGGCTACGTCGCCGTCTGTATGGTCGGCGCGATGATGGTGACGAACGGCACGGACGGGCTGAACGTGGGCGATATTCAAGCTTTCATAACGTATATCCGCAGCTTCACTCAGCCGATAACGCAGCTCGCGAACATCTCCAGCCAGCTTCAATCCACGGCGGCGGCCGCCGAGCGCGTGTTCGACTTCCTCGACGAGCCCGAGGAGACCGACATCGATACAAAATACAATATCGACAGCGACCCGATAGTCGGCGACGTGACGTTTGAGCACGTAAAATTCGCCTACGAATACATCGAAAAGGACGAGGATGAGGAAGGTCCGGAGGCGATGTTCAAGAAAATGCAGGAGGAAATGGAGGCGCGCGAGCAAGCGAAGCTCGACAAAAAAGCGTCCAAGGGCAAAAAGGGCGCCGCCGGTCCGGGCGGAGGCTTCCCCGGAGACGGAAATATGCCGAAGGGCGGTTTCCCGGGCGGCGGGCGTATGCCGCGCGGAGGCTTCCCGGGAGGAGGAATGCCCGGAGGCGGTATGCCGGGCGGCGGAGGCTTCCCCGGCGGAGGTATGCCGAGGGGAGGCTTCCCCGGAATGCCCGGCGGCAAAAAGGACGTCAAAAAGCTCGGCTCCGACGAGGACGCGCTGCCCAAGAAGAAAAAATCGGGCGAACCGGTCATCAAGGACTTTTCGGCGCACGTCTCGGCGGGTCAGAAGGTAGCCATAGTCGGCCCCACGGGAGCCGGCAAGACGACGATGGTAAAGCTGCTTATGCGCTTCCACGACTTAAACGGCGGCGCCATACTCGTTGACGGCAAGAACATAGCGAATTATACGCGCCGCGACCTGCGCCGCGAGTTCGGAATGGTCTTGCAGGACACGTGGCTGTACAACGGTACAATAATGGAAAACATCCGCTACGGCCGCCCCGACGCCACGGACGAGGAGGTTATCGCCGCGGCGAAGGCCGCGCAGGTGGATCACTTCGTCCGCACGCTTCCGGAAAGCTATAGTATGATGCTCAACGAGGAAACGACGAATATATCGCAGGGGCAAAAGCAGCTTCTGACAATAGCCCGCGCGATCTTGGCCGATTCGAGGATACTGATACTCGACGAGGCGACGAGCTCCGTAGACACGCGCACGGAGATACTGATACAGCGCGCGATGGACAATCTGCTCGAGGGCCGCACAAGCTTCATAATAGCGCACCGCCTTTCGACGATACGCAACGCGGACCTTATACTGTGTATGAAAGACGGTGACATAGTGGAGCAGGGCACGCACGAACAGCTTTTAGCCCAAAACGGATTCTACGCCGACCTGTACAACAGCCAGTTCGAGGACGTCGGCAACGCGTCGTAAAAGACGCTTTCGGAAAACATTACAACGAAACGGGAGGGCGTAAAGCCCTCCCGTTTCGTCGCGAATCTATATCCGCTGTTCGTCCGGCTAATTTCTCTCACCAGTGGTGAGAGTTTTTCGTTGCCGCGATACGTTTCAAAAAACTGCGTCATCTTTCGCCGCGGTGATTTATTCGACAAGGCGGCTCAGATCATTTCCAAAAACCCGCTGATGATATCGACGGCTTCAAAAATAATATCCTCCGGGACGCTTTCGATAAATTCGGCGTTGCGCTCTTTCAGGTCTAAAATTTTTGCTTGGTCGCACATGATAACGCCGCTTGTTTTGGTTCTGCCGTCCAGATTTATTTGTATCGGTATGCTCCTGTCCGTATTCGTTATGGGGCATACCATAGCCGTCACTTGCTCAAATCTATTAAGTCTGTTGTTGCTGACTATAAGCGCGGGTCGCCTGCCTTTTTGCTCATGTCCCACCTGCGGGTCGAAGTTCATCCAAACAATATCCCCTTGATTCGCATGATAGTCCATTACCCTACCTCTCGGCCTACCGGCGGACCTGTATCCCATTCTTTGCCTATATACTCACCCTCAAAGCCTTCAAGCCTTTCCGCCAGTGTACGGTGCTTTCTTTCAAATGCTTTCTTGATGATGATTTTATCCGGCTCGGCTACGATCTGCACCGGCTCATTCTCCGCTAAACAGGCGATTTCAAGTATGGCCTTTGGCAAGCGAACGGCCTGACTGTTTCCCCATTTTTGAATAGTTGACTGCATAAAGCCCGGCTCCTTTCGACTATAGTTTTCGACTATAGTATATACGGCGCGGAAACCTTTGTCAAGCGCGCCTCCGGAGGGCGAAAATATTTTTTATGCGTGAAAATCAAAAAGATGTTGACAAGCGGAAAACAAGCTGATACAATAGGTCGCTATGCTGCCGTTTGCGAACGAGGAATAATCCCCCATCTTATACACTGAATCGTTAAAAGCAGTATACAACGCCGCCGCGGCAAAAGTCAATACCTGTCGCAGATATATGACAACTGCTCCGGGCGTATCAAAACCGA
>JAISAA010000119.1 GCA_031266955.1 Oscillospiraceae bacterium
ATTATGGCGTCCGCTATGTTCACCGTCGGTCTGTGGTTAAAGACGTATCAGACCCCCGACGACGCCGCGTCGGCGCTGCGAACCGAGCCGATTGCCGAGCTGTACCGAAAAGGCAGAGCTCGGATAGACGATATGCTCACGGCGGCGCGGACGGTCCACGCAAAAATCCTCGACCGGCTCGTGAAAACAAAAAATGTGTTTTACCGCTCAACGATCAAGTACGGCATCGAAGAATTTTTCAAGCTCTACCACCCGGACTTTTCCGCACACGAAATCCACATCACCGCCGATTATACGCCCTATAATCCCATTCCCGAGCTCGCCGGTATCGAGTTCATCAGCGCGTATTTGAGCGCTATTTACTATGAAAACCAATTCTGCCGCAGCTTCCGCGCGGGCGATATACATCATTTGCTATGCGGGTACTCCGAGAATTATCAAAGGATACCGTTCAATATTTACGAGCAAACCCTGACCGCCGCGATAGGCTGCGTTTTGGCGGGAATGGACGCGCGCCGGCTTGACATTACCGAAAACGCGGCGGCGCAGCTGAGCCGCCTGTTTGCCGAAGCGTCTGCGGACGAAATCCCCAAGATCGTTCAAAAATCCGTAAATGAGCTGACGCGCATTTTCGGGTTTTCGGACGCTTTGCTGCGTTACGTCCGCAAAAGTCTGCCTTCAATAGCGAGCAAGCTCGAGGTCGCGGCGCGTATGCAAACGCTTGACCGCGTTTTTTATCCCCCCGCCTATCCGGAAAACAAGCCAAAGCTTCTTTTTTCGTTCGGAAATCAAATGGAGAACGAAAAATACCGCGAAATAGTGAGCGAAATCATACAATGCCGCTTTTCGCAAGACAAGCTTGCGATCATAAAAAGCGAGATACATTCCCTTGCCGATTTGGACGACGTCTTTCAGGACGCCGAGCTGTCGCCGGAGGAAATACGCTCCGTCCTGCGCGAGTTGAGTTTTCCGGAAATCGCGGCGCTCGTAAAACGGCATTCGATACTCACCGCCCTCGAAACGGACGAATACGAGGAATCGGAGCCGCCATTGATAAAATGCCTGTGCGAGCTCGTATCGGCGCTGCCGCGAGAGCAGCGCGAATTGCTCACAAAAGCGAGTGAGGCCATTCGGGAGGAATGAGCCGAAAATTCACTGCCAAAGCTCACTGCCACACGATATTTGCCCCGCTCGGGATGAGCGCCAAATACGTGCGGCCGCTGCGGAGTGTGACTTTCCCGCCGTTTTTGAACGTAAACGAAAACGGTGCTTCCGGCGCGCCCTTCGTCCATTCTATCGGCGCGTACCTCCCGCCTATCGCGAGATAGCCCTCGCCGCCCGATAAGCCGACCTCTAAGCAACCGTCCGGGTCTCCCTTTATAATGCCGACGGAGGTTTTGAGGATCAGCAGATTCGCAAACGCGGCGCGCTCCCCCGAGTTGCCGTCGGTATATTCTCCGCCGTGCTGAGAGGCGAGATATTCGCCCGCTTCGGCGCTGTATTCAAACGACGTGGACTTCGACGAGGAAAATTCGAGCTTCACGCCTTCGGCGGCGGTACCGATAAGCTTGCGTCCGTCCTCAAAATTCAGCCACGCGCCGTAACCGGGCTCGTGCTCGAGGCGAAAGCCGTAGGTAGGAAGGTATTTCGCCAAAAGCTCGCCGGAGGTGAGCATACTGTGTTCATATCCCATATTGCGCCGTCGGTCCGGGTCACGGTAAAAAACATCCTGCTTGCTCCCGTTGACGCCGTCAAGGCGCGTGACGCCGCGGGATATCAGCTCCGTATACGCGTTCGCGCTGCCCCCGGCGTGTATGTACACGGCGTCAAAGCTCTGCGCTATGTCGATATAATACGGTCTGGAGCTCCGCACCGAGCCGATGGGCCCGACGCCGGAAACGTCCTGATATATCGCGAGCATACGCGTGATCCCGCCCTCTACAAGCGCCTCTACGATTATATCGGCTGAAGCGATGCCAAGCTGCGGCTGCGCTATTTTTCGGTTATTCAGCATCACGGCTACCGGGCGGGAATTCAGCAGTGAGGCGTCTATCGGGAGTCCGGTCAACGGGCTGCGCGCGCCGTCATAGGGCGTGGGCTCGGGCGGCGCGGACGCCGGAGCCGGCGTTACGATGACGACCGTATAGGACGGGTCAGGCGTTTCGGGCGTCTCGGATACGCCGCCCTTGCCGCAGGAGCACAGAGCGGCGGCGCACAGAACCGAAATAATTGCCGCGACGCGCGCGGCTTTGACAATTTTCATCAAATTTCCCCTTTGCGGGCATATGTCGATTCGCAGCAGACGCGTCTGCGCGCAGTGCGAAATGTAAGTAAACGGAACTCTGCCGACACCTTTTTCCGTACTCTGTCGCAACTCTATCACAGAGCGCGCTCGATGTCAACACGCAGTCACAACGCCGGGCGCGCCCCCGGATGGCAATCCGCCCGTCACCGGAAACCGGACACGGGTTAATGGACGCGGGTTAATGGACGCGGAACGATTGCCATCGTCCCCTACGGGGAACGCGGTCTTTATCGCGCCCGTGTCATATGACGGCACAGATGTCAGGGCAGGGCGCGGCGTGCCGCGCCCCTACGGGGACGGGTGTACGCGCGTTAAATCAAATGTCCGCGCGCACAGGGAACGCGATTCGCGCGGCAATCCCCTGTCCGTAGGGGGCGGCGTCCTCGACGCCCCGCCGTATCCCACGTCCCGTAGGGGCAGGTTTCAAACCTGCCCTGATCCCCGGTGATTCGTGTTTGCCGAACCGGGAAAACAGGGGGGGTGAGGGGACGGCGGGCGACCGGGGACGGTCGCCCCTACAGGACGAAATACGAGGAAAACGTGTAGGGGCGGTCGCCCTCGACCGCCCGCCGTCCCCTTCGCGTACATAAAAAATCCCCCGCCATTTGTTTTGGCGGAGGATTTTTTTGATTTTTCTCTCACGGCACAAACGCCTCTACAATGTCGCCGAAATGTCCTTTTTCGCCTTCCCGGTTTATCTCCCAGCGTCCACAGAGGTAAACCTTTTTGCCGCGTTCGTGTTCTTTGAATTCGAGAGTGAGCGGCGATTTTGTATCGAACGATGAATTTATTAAATCCTCAACATCCGTTGGCGGTGCGTCTGAAATCGCCCAGCGTATCTCTATGCCGTGGACGCCGGCGGGTTTGGCGCGGCGTTCGCTGTCCTTGTCACGGTAATTGATTATCAGGCAGCGCGGCGTGCCGCTGTCTATTGTCAGCTCCGGGACTGTTTTCGGGATTGGAACCGGCGTCGGTTTTGGGTTGTGGTTGTGGATGCCCATTGCCGTGCGGTCTTCGTCCGTTACTGGGGCGAATTTCAGGTATTACGCTACAAAGGAGCGGATGTATTTTACGGCGGCTTTTCTCGCGTCGTTTTTGTATTCCGTGTCAACGGGGGTGTGGGCGGCGAGGGTTATGTTGTATTTTGCGTGCCAGTCGTCGTAGAGGGTCGTCAGCTCCGTCACTTTTTCGGGCGGGATGTTTGTCCATTGGTAGGGGTATGGGCCTTGCGTTTTTTCTACGACGTAGTTTTTCAGGTTGAAATACCAGCCGTCGAAGTCGGCGTCGCGGCGCGGGATGTAGTCCTGTGAAAGCTACCCGTGAACAGCTCATAAGTATTTGGGAACCTCTCATCTACATTTATGAGTTGGTTGCGGGCGGGGGGCTCGCGAATTTGACGTCCTCAGACTTCAATATAAAAACCCGGACCTATTTCGCTATATCCGTTATCCGCACCATGCTTTCCGTGATATACGCTTCGCCACGTTGCAGTATAGAGCTGTAAAAACTCTTGTGAACGCGCACCCTCCGCAGCTGTTTCATATGAGTTCCAGCCGCCGTTTGCGTAATTGGCGACCATATTACCGTTGGAATCCTTAAATTCGGCATATTTAAGCCGCCCTTCCTCTGTAAAAAAACGCTCTCCAAGTAAAATTTCTATCAACGTCAAATGTCGAGTTTTTTCAGCGGCAGCCTGGCTGTTCTTGCTAAACAGCATATTTAAGCCCTTTGTAATAATAGATTTCCTGTCAGGGGATACAACGGATACGTAGCTCTTTAGCAAGCGTTTGAATTCCGGCGATTCTGTCTGAAATTTCCCGTTTGCAGCATCTTTTTTTGCCTGCTCAATAATGGCGTCGCGATATTCGGCGTCGCTCATAGCGGGAGGCGCTTTGGTGTTAAAATAAAAACTTTCAAAGCGAGGCAAAGCGATACCACTTATATGTATATCGCCTCCGGGCTGGTCAAATCCGTAATAGCGGTCACCGACGCGCATCTTTACCGCCTCCTTATAATACTAACGCACATAGCCAAACTTGTAAAAATATCTCTCACTTAAATGAGTATGATCAAATGCGCAAGAAACGGAAAGTTTTCATATAGGTCGGACATATAAAAACTTTCCGCATTATCTTACGCGCGGTTTAATATGTATAATAAATCTTTATTGACGGCTTGCTGTATGTTTTAGTTCCGATATCAAGCATTGTACCGCCTACAAGAGCACCCCCCACACACGTAGCATAAAATCGAATCTTATACGTGCCGTTCGCTGGGGTTGTGGCAAAGAATGATGTTGATGTCAATTTAGTTCCACCGGCACCGCCCCAAGATATTGTTTCGACCGTACTTTTATTGCTGCTTGACAGCTCTAAATGGTATGTCAATACTGCTCCTTGATAAGAGAGTGTTCCAACATTGACTTCGATCTTGGAAACTGTAGATCCGGAGGGACATCCAGAAACATTGAAGGTCACATAGCTGGAATAACCTGTTTCTCCCTCGTTAAGGATTACACTCATTGATGCTGTCGAGTTGACAGTCTTATTGCCACTGGCTGCTAACGCCGGTACATCGCCTATCACGACAATCGTTAACATAGCAGCGATGGCAAGCAATACACTAATTGGTTTTCTGAGCTTGGATTTCAAATTAAACAACTCCTAATCTAAATATATTATGGTATGAACTCGTCATGCTAACCCGACGCTCGTTTCGCATCACATCCACACAGAACTATATATCGTCATATCGTCATAAAAATCCAAAAACTTTAGCTTTCGGATAATTTTTTTATTTTTTAATAATATATAGCAAAGCCCGTTGCCCATCGGCAAACTGGTCTCTACCTTGCGGCAACTGGAATTATCCTGGTTATATATGAAAAGTCTTGTAAAGACATTTTTTCGTTTTTCCGACAAATTTTGCGCGCGGGCGGGCGCGCCGCTTTGCGGCGGGCGGGCGACCGGGGACGGTCGCCCCTACAGGACGGAATACGGGGAAACGTGTAGGGGCGCGTTTCAAACGCGCCCTGTTCTCCCGGTTCGGCAAACACGAACCAATAGGAATAGGACAGGTTTGAAACCTGCCCCTACGTACGGTAATCCGTCGCGCCTACGGCGCGTATGCCGGGTGCGCCAATGTCGAATTTGCACAAAATCCGTCTTGCACTGCGGCGGGAAATATAATATAATACACAGGACAATTGCGCCGAGCCGCAAAAAATGACCGCGGGCGAAGCCGTTTCGCCCGGAAAGGAAAATGCCGTTATGAAAAAAGCAGCCCGTTTCCTAAGCAACCTGATGTTTATTCTGCGTCCCGCGTTCCGGTACGGAAAAGCGTATCTGGTGATCTCAATATTATCGTCCGTCGTGTCAACCTACCTCTCCACTTACGCCGCGATCCGATTGCCGTCTGTGGTCATCAACTCGATAATGAGCGTTTCGGCCGGCGCCGCCTCGTATGGCGAGTTGCTGCGCAGCGTGGCGGGGCTGTCCTTGCTCGCGTTGCTGGCACACCTCATATACTTGCTCGGAAATTACTTTTCAAGCATTCTGCAAATCAATATGCTCTACTCAATTGATATTGATATAGCGGAGCAAGGTTCTGTTTCCGATTTGCAGAACCTTGACAACCCCGAATTCTTTGACGCGTACTCTATAGTCAAGCAATCATTTATGTCGAGCGTATTGTCGCTTTTCAGTTCTGTTACGAGTTTGTTCATAGCCGTTTCAACGCTTTCTGCGGCTTTGGCGGCAATCACTCAGGTGTCGCCGGTCATTCTCGCCGTTATTGCCGCGGGCGTCGTGGCAACATTCCTGACCGACGCCGCAGTCTCGAAAAAAAATATTGAATTAAACGCCCAAATCGCTCTGCATCGCCGATATCCCGGCTATTTGAGCCGCGCGCTTTTTGACAAGACCTCGGCAATGGACATTCGCGTCGGCAATGTTAAGAAAATCTTGTTCGCCCGCGCGAGGGCCGAGGTCGATACGCTGAACAAAAAATACGCGCGCGGGGATGCCAAAGTCCGGTGCCGGAACGCGTTAAATATGCTGATATCTCAGGGCGTGAACTTCACTATGATCGCGCTCATCGCGCGCGACGTCATCAAAGATTCGCGCCTGCTTGCCGGGGATTACGCGTCGCTTCTCGCCGCGTCCCAAGCACTGTCAGACGCAATCAGAACATTCACATTACTATTTTCCTCGCTCGTCCGAGAATCGCAGCAGGCGGAGCAATACAGGCTTTTCTTTGAGGCGGAGAACAAGATCGACGGCGGCAGGGGGGGCGCGGAGCCGCCCGACGGCAGGCTTGAGGTCCAACTGCGCAATATGAGCTTTCGTTATCCGAACGCTGATTTTTGCGTAAAGGGCGTGGACATCAACATCGCCGCCGGCGAAAAAATCGCCATCGTCGGCGAAAACGGCGCGGGAAAGTCCACGCTCGCAAAGCTTCTGCTGCGGCTTTATGACATTGACGGCGGCGATATTTTATACAACGGCAAATCCGCCCGCGATTACGATTTGCGTAAAATGCGCAACAGGATCGGCGTGGCGTTCCAGACGCCGAACGTCTTCGCGCTGACAATGCGCGAGAATATCAGTACATATCACGCGGCGAGCGACGAAAAGCTCGCGGAAATTCTGCGCGAGCTCGACCTCGACCGCGTTCTCGAAAAAAACTCCGCGACGCTCGACAGCGAGGTGACGCGCGAGTTTGATC
This sequence comes from Oscillospiraceae bacterium, assembly GCA_031266955.1. GTDB lineage: Bacteria > Bacillota > Clostridia > Oscillospirales > Oscillospiraceae > JAIRRO01. Next base: position 7,031 of record JAISAA010000119.1, read on the forward strand.
CAAAGGGCATCATCCTCTCCGGCGGCGAGGCGCAAAAGCTCGCAGTCGCGCGCATCCTGACCGGCGATTTCGGACTGCTCGTCCTCGACGAGCCGAGCTCCGCGCTCGACCCTCTCGCAGAGTACAAGCTGATGAAAACCATCCTCGGCAAGGCCAACACCACGACTACAATAATCGTCGCGCACAGGCTCAGCACCATACGCAACGCCGACCGCATTTATGTGATCTCAAACGGCGAGGTCGCCGAAGCCGGTACGCACGACGAGCTTATGGCTCTCGGCGGCAAATACGCTGAAATGTTCTCGCTGCAAGCGGAGAATTACGTGGCGGAATAGCGGCGGATCGGCAAAAACCCAAAGACCGAGGCTGCATCTATTCCGTTTTACGTTTCCGCCTATTGCCCGCCACTCCCCTGTCGAACGTCGCGAGCATACCGGGCAGGACGAGCAGTATCAGCAAAATGGCGGAAAGCGCGCCGATCGCGATAGTGCGGCAGATTTGCCCGACGACGGGATCCTCGAAGCAGAACCCGACTATCCCCGTCACGAGCACCATTATCAGCCCGGACGTGAGAATCGTGTGGATAGAGCCGGAATATGCCGAGACCAGCGCGGCCTTGATGTCCATTGACTGCCGCCGCTCGCGGTAGTAGTCCGTGAACAGTATGCCGTAGTCGATGGTCGCGCCCATAAGTATACTCTGTACGATGAGCAGTGCGAGGTAGTAAATGCCGTAACCCTGCAA
>JAISAA010000164.1 GCA_031266955.1 Oscillospiraceae bacterium
GACGAGAACGAGCCGGAGATGTGATGTTTCCGGCTATTACTATATATATGGAGGCAAAATTTATGCGGGATGAACTGTCAGCGCCGCTCGGCAGCTTTCTCGGGCGCATTGTACACATCGACAACGGGATATATTTAGCGGAAACTTCGGGCGTCCCGAGGTTCGCGGTACACGAGTCGGTCGCCTCTGCGGAGTTATCCGATACGGCGCGTAAATCGGGAGAACGTGTCAAGGGATATTTGTATTACGGCTTCCCGGAGCGCGCGCTGCCGATTTATGAGCTGTCGCGGACGCACCCGATCGTATACGGGCTCGCCGATTGGGAGCAGGTGCTGAAAAATCTGCGCGAGCACTTTCCGGATTACCTGGACGCGCAAAATGACGCCGAGAGCGAGCCGGAATACGGCGACGATGATTGATATGATGCAAAGAGCGCAAAAGCGATTGAATTCTTAATGATTTTGCAGTATAATACAGGCGGAGTTGCGGAAAGGAACTGCGTAACTATGGAATATACATTGATGCACAAGAATGTCGCCGTCGCAGAGCTGGAGATATTTGAGGACACGGGCACCATCTTGAAAACGATCGAGCTCATGCGCCCGGAGCATCTGCCGTTCGGGATCAGGCTCACGCCGCAGGGCAAGCCTGAAACGAGAGCGATCAACGACTGGTGGGCAGACCGCGCGATCCCATCTACCCGTCAAGGGTTACGTGACTTTTTAGAATTGCTGCACATTTTTTCAACTGCGGAATTACTTCCGAAATGCTATGGGCTGTCGCTGTCAGACCAGTATTGGGTGCGCCCGTCGAACAAGCCGCTCGAATGGAAGGACGTCAATTTCTTCGAGAACGAGTTTTCGGAGGACGTGGGCAACGCGCTGTTCGGACGCGCCGCGGACGGCGAGTTAGATTTGATGTCGCCGGACAACACCTCGGACGGATGGCTGAAAAAGAAGTGGGTCGTCGCGGACAGGAAACGGCTGCTTTTGAAAGGCGGCAGCGGCCCTGCGTATCAAGAACCGCTCAACGAGGTGATCGCCAGCGCGATCATGCGGCGGCTTGGCATCGCTCACGCGCCGTACACGCTGACGTGGGACAACGACCAGCCGCTGTCCGTATGCGAGGACTTCATAACGCCGCAGACCGACCTTGTGAGCGCGTGGCATATCCGGGAAACGGGCAAAAAACCCGGGCACATCTCCGAATACCAGCACTTTTTGGCACGGTGCGACGCGCTGGGCATACCCGGCGCGCGGGAGAGCCTTGACCGTATGCTCGCGGTGGATTACCTGATCGTCAACGCCGACAGGCACTACAACAACTTCGGCGCGGTCAGGGACGCCGAGACGCTGGAGTGGCTCGGGCTTGCGCCTATCTTTGACTGCGGCACGTCTTTGTGGTACGACCAATACCCGCATATGATCCGCCCGCGCGCCGAGCAAAAGAGCAAGCCGTTCCGCGGCAAGCACGGCGAGCAAATTGAACTGGTAACGGATTTCGGCTGGCTCGACTTCCCAGCCCTGCGCGGCGTGGACGAGGAATATTCCGAGATTTTGCGTCAAAGCCCGTACATTGAGGACAACCGGCGCGACGTGCTCTGCTATGCCCTGCGCGAGCGCGTCGCGATGCTTGAACGATTGGCGCTGTCGCTCACCGCCATTGTTTCGGAGCCGGAGAACGACGACGAGGACGATTGGGAACCTGAACTTTGACCGACACATCACGGAAAAGATTTTAAGAAAACATTAAGGACGACGAGGTGCTGTTATATGACAAAATATAACAATAAAACCGTAAAAGATGATACACCGTATGGATATATACAAACCGACGCGGGGCTCGCCCCGCACCCCTATCAATCCGAGGTAGTCAAGCTGATTGGCGAATTGGCGTCCGAGGGCGTCAAGCCGGACTATATCGACGCGCTTTTGAACGAGTTTAACGTGCCGAAACTCGACGCGCCGGCGAAGGAGCTTGATTTCGTACGCTTAAAGCATGACATACTTGTGAAATGGCAGGAATGGCAATCGGATGAAAATCAAGCGCCGGAGGACGATGAGGACGAATGGGAACCTGAGCTTTGACTGACGCGTCATTGAACGGCATTTTTTGAGCGACGGTAAAGCAAAAGCATTGTATTTTACGAAAATAAATTATATACTTCCGATAAAAGCGAGGCAAAGGAGGCGGGCTTGATGGCGGTATACTCCATAGACCAGATAAGGGAACGGATAGCGCCGGTAGCTCAAAGCTACGGGGTGAAGCGCGTTATGCTGTTCGGCTCATACGCGCGCGGCGACGCCACCGAGAACAGCGACGTCGATCTCCATGTGTGGTGCCGGAATATTCGCGGTCTGTTTGCGCTGTCGGGTTTCAGGCTTGATTTGGCTGATGCGCTGGGCAAGGAAGTTGACCTTGTTCCGCACGACGGTATGCGGAAAAGATTTTACGAAAATATTAAAGACGACGAGGTGCTGTTGTATGGCGAAATACGATAAAAACGCCGCCGCGCTGGAACACGTCATCAGTTATTGCGACAAGACGGCTGAAGCGCGGCGGCGATTCGGCG
>JAISAA010000186.1 GCA_031266955.1 Oscillospiraceae bacterium
TCAAGCGTCAGCTCGTCGCCGCAGCTCGGGTTCACGCCGCGGTGGGAGCAGGTCGCGCCCTCGACGCGGCGGCGGTTGCGCTTGTCGCGGCTGTGCTCTGTTATGAGCTCTGTGTAAACGCTGTCAATCGCCAAGGTTCATTCGCCTCCTAACAAGCGGGAGCGTTTCGAGCAGCCTTTCAACGTCCGCTTCCGTGCTGTATATGCCGAGACTCGCGCGGCAGCAGGCGTTAAACTCGGCGTCAAGGTGCGCGAGAAGCGGGTGGGCGCAGTGCTTGCCCGCGCGGACGGCTACGCCGTAGTCGTTGAGTATCGTCGCCGCGTCGTGCGGGTGCACGCCGTCGATATTGAAGGACGCCACGCCGTATCTGCCGACGTCGGCGCCGCTGTTGCCGACAAGGGACACGTTTTTCAGCGAGGCAAGCCCCTCAGTGAGCCGCTTCATCAGCTTTCGCTCGTTGTCCTCTATGGCCTCCCAACCGACGGATTCGATATATTCGACAGCCGCCGCGAGACCGACGGCTCCGCCGGCGTTTTGCGTCCCCGCCTCGAATTTCGACGGCGGGGGGAGAAAGTCCGTATCCTGCTCGCGCACGTCCTCTATCATATCTCCGCCGTACAGGAAGGGTGGCATCGCCTCAAGCAGCTCACGCCTGCCGTACATAACGCCGATGCCCATTGGCGCGTACATCTTGTGCCCCGAAAACGCGGCGAAGTCCACGCCGAGCTGATGCAAATCAACGCCGAAATGCGGCACGCTCTGCGCGCAGTCCAAAACAGTAATTGCGCCGACGGCCTTTGCCGCCGCGACGAATTTTTCAACGGGAAGCCTCGTCCCGAGCACGTTTGAAACGTGCGTGAACGCGACGATTTTCGTGCGCCCGTCGATTTTCGCGTCAAGCTCCGAATCGGGCAAAACGCCCGTGCGGGGATCGACGTACATATATCTCAGCTCGGCGCCGTGCCTGCGCGCGAGGACCTGCCACGGCACGAGGTTTGAGTGGTGCTCCGTTATCGGGAGGACGATGTTGTCGCCGCGCCCGAGAATGAGCGGGGCGTAGCCGAGCGCGATGATATTCAGCCCCTCTGACGCGTTGCGGACGAACACGGTTTCCTCCGCGTCCGCGCCGACAAATCGCGCAGCCGTAACGCGCGCGCCGTCGTAGGCGTCCGTCGCGCGCTGCGCCATGTCGTACATCCCGCGGTGCGGGTTCGCGCCGTCGCGCCTGTAAAAATTATCGACGGCGCGCAGAACGCTCTCCGGGCGCATACTCGTCGCCGCCGAGTCGAGATAGACGAGCGCGTGTCCGTTTACAGTCTGCCGCAGCGCCGGGAAGTCATCGGCAATATTTTTCGCGACAATATTTTTCATATCGTATCACTTGATCCTTTCTTACTTGATCTTTGTTTCATTTGATCTTTTCGCTTAAAATCCCGCGCAGCCGCTCCCGCTCGCCCTCCGGCACGCCGCGCGTCGCGGACTCCATCAGGGCCGACACCATAAGCCGCTTCGCCTCCGCCTCCGTCAAGCCGCGCGAGCGCAGATAGTACAGCTTCCCCTCGTCGATTTTTCCGACCGAGGCGGCGTGAGAGCCCTCGACGTTTTCCTCTCCGCATAATATCACAGGCGCGGAGCGATTTCGTGAACTTTCCGAAAACAATAGCGTGTTTTCGCTCTCGGCGCCCTTTGCCTCTCCCGCGCCGGCGATGAAGTCTATCGTCGCCCTGTACGTTTTGCTGCAGGCTCCGAAAAGCGCGCCGGAGGCGTTCATTTCGCTTTTCGTCGCCCGGCCGAGATGCCTCGCGACGTAATTAAAATCCAGCTTTTTGTCCCCGTCGCCCAGATAAAACGTGTCGGCGCGCGCCTCGCTCCCGCCGCCCTCTAACTTCATATGGCAGCCGGCGTAAACCGCGCCCGCGCCGAGCTCTATACTCGTGAGCTCCACGCGCGCGCCGTTGGCTATAACGGCTGAAAAGTCCGAAAAATGCCGCGTGCCAGCGCCGAAAGTTTGCAGCAGCGCGACGCGCACGACGGCGCAGTTCTCCGCGATGACCCGCGTGAGGCCGCAGTGAAAGCCCGTCATATCCCCGCCCGGGCCGCCGTCCCCGTCGTATACGATGACGACGTTGATCTCGCTGTTCGCCTCCGCGAAGATCACGTTGTCGTCCACGAGGACCGGCGCTTCCCGCGTCAGCTTATATCGCGCGGTGTACGCATCCCCGATCCTGCGGCCCTTGGCGACGCGAAGACGCACGCCGGCGTTCGCGTGGACGCGCGAGTACGTCGCGAGCTCGTCCCCGAGCGAGCTTTTGAACTCCGCGCAGACGAATACGCTTTCGTCCGCCGGCGTCACGCCGTCCGGCAGCGGGGGAAGTTCTATGTCAAACCTCCCCGGCTCCGGGAAATCAATATCGAGCGTCTCGCCGTTCACGCCGAGGCGGCGCCAGGTGCGCACAGGCAATGCGTTTATGTTTTTCAGTGTCGTCATAATATATCTCCTCTTTGTATTGCTTTGTCGGTCTGGCTCCCACACGGTTCATCGTCCTGTAGGGGAGACCGCCTCGGTCGCCCGCCGTCCCCGTCCACCGTCCCGTAGGGGCGAACTGTGTTCGCCCAGGTTCCTTGGGGCATCCCTTTTCGCCTGCGCGGCGGGCGCCCCATTTCTCGGTCACGAGAAATGGGGGAAAGAGTGACCAAAGGAAGTATCCTTTGGAAACCTCTGAATCGCGGGGGCTTACGGGGGTTGTTTGCAGTAGATGGGCGCGGCGCTGTCATTTGCGGGCTGTATCGGGGGGCGTGGTGCGATAGCGCTCTGTGTCAACACGCGAATCGCAATGTTCCGCTGCCGCTGGGTTGTGCGTAAGGGACAACCCCCGCCCCTGCGGGGCACCCCCTTCTCAGAAGGGGGCATTTTCAGGAGGCGTCTCAAGCCCCCTTCTGAGAAGGGGGTGGCGCGCAGCGCCGGGGGTTGTGTCCCGCGTCTCGCGTCTTGCGTCCCGGGGGAAATCCAAAGGGGGGCGCGTCGCCCCTCTTTGTGTCGCTTTAAGGTGAGGGGTCCAGGGGAGAGGGAAATCGAAATCCCTCTCCCTTGGCGGTTCTTTTCCCCCTTTCTTTCCGCAAAGAAAGGGGGCGCCCGCCGCGCAGGCGAAAAGGATTTAACGTGCGTGCGCGCACGGGGAACGCGCCAACGGCGCGACGGCAATCACACATTCCCTTTCATTTCAAGCGCGATAAGGTTGTTCATCTCAACAGCATATTCGAGCGGAAGCTCCTTTGAGATCGGCTCGGCGAAGCCGTTCACTATCATCGCGCGCGCGTCGTCCTCCGATATGCCGCGGCTCATCAGATA
>JAISAA010000212.1 GCA_031266955.1 Oscillospiraceae bacterium
CTTATCGACCGCCTGCAAAACGGCAGGGCGTTCGGCGACGAAAGCCTGCCTGAATATACAAGCGGGACACCTGAGAAAATCGACGATTTAGTCGGTATGCTGCTCAGCGATTATAACACGTGGATCGTGTGACGCGATTTTGAACCGCCCTATTTCAAGAAAACCCGTAGTCAAGGATCACGCGTCCCTGATCGAAGCGCCAAGCCGCCCGCCGCCGCGGGCGGCCGCGCTGTAAGCGCGCAATTTTTATCCGCATCACGGCTATCACGTGGAATGATCCGATCTGAATGTTGATAATTGCCGCTTAATATTGTATATTATCCGCAGAAGATAAAACGCGCGGGGCGCGGGGGAGCGTTGAACAGATATCGGATAACGGGGATGAGGTAATGGCGAAGGTTAAAATTATCAGGCCGGCGCTTATGGCAACGATGACGGACGGGACGGAATTTCGGAAGGCATATGGAGTGGAGCCGTATAAGGATAAGCCGAAGGTTATGGTGCTGGCGCTCGTGCTTCCGCTTTTGATTACATTTGTCATACTGACGGTCACGCAAATTGGGGCTATTCCGGGCTCCGTTCGGATAGCGATGCGCTTTACGGGTATGTCGGTTATGGTTGCTGAGTTCCTGTTCATTTATGTCGATTACGTGAGACACGCCCGGGCGATTCGAGATTTCTACAGCTCGGCGATAGAGCGCGGTGGTGATACGGTCGACGCGGCGTCGGCGAAAACCGTCAAATATGTCAGGGAACGGAGCGTACGCATGGCGTTTATTGTCGGTGGGGCGCTGCTTGTGGCATTAGTATTCGGCTCTGCCACCGCGCTCGGTCTGATAGGGGATGCGGACAGCTTTTCAAGCTCAATGCTTCCGTTTCACTTCTGTAATATACTGTGGAGTATGAGAAACGCAAACGGGTTATCCGCAATCATTTTTCTCGACTTGGACGAGGGCGCGATAATCGGGCAGACGCTTTTTCCGTATACCGTGCTGGGCGATCTCCGCGAGACGGAGGCGAACCGCTATGAGCTGTGGTATGAAGGCAATGCTGTTATGCGCGGCACGTTGCCCAAGGAGGCCGCCGACGCGCTGCGCGAGACAGCCGCTGTTGCGGCGAAATACGCTTCGCACCTCAATGCGGGTGCGGTTCGGATTTCTTTCAGTCCGCCGAAAGATTAAAATTCGTATTCAATTTATAAATATCTGGCTTACGCCGGATATTATATCGCGTGAAAAAGGCAAAAGCAAGCTTATGAAAGCCCGCAATACAGGAAATGTTTTTACCCTCCGGATGTGGTACACTGCAGCCACCGATCGGAAGGAGAGCAATCTGTAATATGACCGACGCCATCAAGCAAGCCCTCGAACACATTGAGCGCAATCTGAAAACCATCGTCACCGCGGACGAGCTCGCGCGCGCGGCGGGGTATTCGGTGTTCCACTTTCACCGGATGTTCTCGCGCGGCGTCGGGACGTCGGTCGCGGCGTATATCACCAGGCGGCGGCTCGATAGGGCGCTTATGGAAATATCGGGCGGGCGCGCGGCGGTCGATGCGGTCTTGGAATATGGGTTCGATACCTACGCCGGGTTCTACAAGGCATTCGTCAAGGTCTACGGCTGCTCTCCGAAAAAATATCTTGCCATCTACGGCAAGCATACTAATGCGCCAATTTCTCGCCGCATTGCGGCAACCGAAATTGATGCGCTATATTCAGGAGGCATTATGTACACGGAACAACAACTCAGGGAAATACTCGCGAACTGGAACGTCCCGCGCGACGCGGAGATCGGAGAGGTCTGCATTATGGACGGGACGAGAATTTCCGACAGAGTGTGGCAAATCAGCGGCGGACTTATATTGAAAACGGGCGACCGCGCGCAGCTGCTGAAGAATTTGAAAATCGCGAAAGCCTTAGCGGCGCAGGGCCTCCCGTCCGCCCTGCCTGTCACGACGGCGGCGGGCGCCGAGTACCTCGACGGCAAAGAGATATTCACGCTAACGCGCGCCATAGGCGGAAGCGAACTGGCAAAGCCGGAGCGGTGGGGCCCGGACCGCGCGGACTACGGCTGCAAATACGGGCGAAGCATCGCAAAGCTGCACCGGGCCCTCGCGGAGATCGAGGCCGAGATTGAGCCGGACGAGGTGGACTTGTTCAAAACCGTGACCGACCGGGCGCTGCCGGAGACAAAGCGCCACAACAAGCTGTGGAACATGGGCCTGCCCGACAGCTTCTTCGGCGAATATATCCGAGAGTTCACGGAACTGTTCGGCGATTTGCCGAGGCAGCTCATCCACCACGACCCGAATCCCAGCAATATACTCTTCGACGGCGGCGAGGTCAGCGGCTTCATCGACTTCGACCTCTCGGAGCGCAGCATACGCCTGTGGGACGTCTGTTATTGCGCGACGGGCATCTTGTCAGAGTGGCGCGGCGTCGAGGACATTCACGGCAAGTGGCTTGACATCCTCGGCGGCATACTGCGCGGCTACGGCAGCGTAAACGCGTTCACGGACGCTGAGCGCCGTGCGGTCTGGCACGTCATCTGCGCGATAGGGCTCAGCTGTGTCTCATACTTCGGCGCAAACGACGAGTTCCGCGAGCTCGCGGCGACCAACCGTGAAATGCTGTCGTGGATAGTTGCGAATAGGTCGGCGATCGAGAAAAGCGCCGACCTGTGATTGCACGTGCCTGCGGGCACGGGGAACGCGCCGCAGGCGCGACGTGAAGTTTTACCGCGCACTTGCACCTTGTACCAATCAAAAAGGCGGCGTCCGGAATTTGCTCCGGACGCCGCCTTTCGGTTATTAAGGTTGCGCGCTCGTCACACAGCCAATTCGTATCTGGCGATATAGTTCTCCTGATCGTCAAACGGCAGATGCGTGAAGTACGCGGAGAAGCCTGCTATGCGCACTATCAAGTCCTGATAATCCTGCGGGTTCTTCTGCGCCGCGCGCATGACCTCGGTGTCCGCCACCGTGAAGTGGAACTGTATCCCGCCCATTTTGAAGTACGACTCGATGAGCTCGCGCACCTTGGACGTGGCTTCGTCGCCGCGGACGGAGTTCGCGTCGAACCGCAGATTGATCGCGCCGCCGCACCGCATCTTATCCCAAGGCAGCTTCGCGACGCTCTTAACGTACGAGAGCGGGCCGTTCTTGACGGCGTTCGGATACGGGTCGGCCGACGGGGACAGCGGGTCTCCCGCTTTTCTGCCGTCGGGCGTCGGGCCGGTAAATTTGCCGGTGCCGGTCCAGTAAAGGTCCAAAACGCCGCAGTTCATAGTCCCGTTGTTCACGCCGGGGAGGTTGTTGAAGGTGTCCGCCCACAGGCTTGTGATCCACGTCATTATCGAGTCCGGCTCGTCATAATCGTTGCCGTAGAGCGGCACCTCGTTCAGTATCTGCTGGCGAAGGAGCTCTTTGCCCTCCCAGTTTGTTTGAAGTGCGTCGTAAAGCTCGCGCTTTGAAACGGTCTTGTCGTCGAAGCACAGCTTTTTGATGACCATAAGGCTGTCCGTGACCGTTCCGACCGTGTTGAACATAGAGCCCATACCGTTGTACTTCGCGCCGCCCCAGGATACGTCCCTGCCGGACTCTAAGCAGCCCTCCGTCATCACGGACGCGGACAGGATCGGCCACGCCGTATTGAATACAAACGCGGCGAAGTGGGACAGCCTGTTGGCGTACGCAAGGCTGCTCTTGATCTGCTTTTCCAGCTCGGCCTTGAGCTCGTCAAACGTCTCGTACTCATACAGTTTTTTGACAGTGCCGTTTATGCAGCTCTGGAGCACGCCGAGCAGACCGGCTCCGCCGCCGAAGCTTCCGCAGTTGCTCGCCATCGACCACTCCATACCGCTGATAGCCGGCTCGACGCAGCCGAAAACGGCGTACCGCCTGGCGTCCTCAAGGGTCACGCCCTTGTCGAGCATAGTCTGGATGATGACGTCGTCATTGTTGAACTGCGGCATACCGCCGGAGCGTTTGCTGCTCGCGATGGCGATCTCCCAGATGCGGGCCGGCGTATGCTTGTTTATGCGCAGCGCGAGGCTCGGCTCGGCGACGCGCAGTCTGTAATACGACAGCAGCAGCATTTCCGTCGCTAAATTGTAGTCACCCGACCCGTCTCTTTTCTGCCCGCCGAGCGTGATGAGCATTCCGGCGGCGATGTTCTGCATCCCGCCTTGCAGGTCAAACATTGTTTTGCCGTTTTTGTGCGCTTCGATGAGCTGGTTGTTGTCCGGCTTCGGGAACATTATTATTTGGTCGCCGATGTGCAGAAGGAACGCGTCGCACAGCTCCTGCGCCTGCTCGTGCGTCAGCGCGCCGGTTTTGATGTCGTTTTCGAGCAGCGGCCCGAGGAAGCTGTCGATCAGCCCGGGGGAGTCCGCCCAGTGCGTGCCGTCCGCCGTGAGCAGGTACTGATAGAAAAAGACGGTCTGGAACCCTTCCCACAGGTTTCTGGCGGGATGCTCGATGATCCAGTCGCAGGAGTCGGCCATTTTAAGCAGCTCGGCGCGCCGCTCGGGAGTCGCCGCCGTCTCCGCTTTTTTGCGGCAGCCCTCGGCGTAACGCTTGCTCATAAGTATCATACCGTCGCAGACCTTGATGAGCGCCCGGTAGAACAGCTCGCTGCGCACGTTGTCCGTTGTCGTGTGCTTTACGATAGCGTCGAGCTTTTCGACGGCGATCCGGCGCACGCCTCCGAACCCTACGGTCACCGCCCGCTCATAGTTGGGATTGAAGTGACCCGGATACGAGCCTGTGAGATTCGTGAGGTCCATTCCCTCCGGGAATCTCTCGAAAAACTCCGGCGGGAACAGTCCGCGGGCGGTGGCGCCGATGTCGCGGCCTACCCAGAAATCCGCGGCTTCAAGCACCCACTTGCGGTCCTCATCGTCGACCCAGACGCTGCCCGGAACCTGCCACGCGGCGCGGAAGCGCTCGTCCGTGTCGCCGAAGCAGCCCTTGATCCAGGCGCGGCTTGTCTGCTCAATGTCAAAGTGCACCGTGCGGCATTGAGGGCCGGCGTCTCCGAGAAAAATATCGTCGTCCTCGATATTGATCTCGCGTTTCGTGCACCAGTCGTAGAGATAGCCGGCGCGTTTGAGTACGGGGTACTCGGTTTCGTGCGTCCTGTAGTACTCCGTGAGGATGCGGTTGCGCTCGAAGTTCAAGCGCAGGTTCTTGTTGATCGCGGCCCGCTTTTCCTTGATCTTTTGGATGCGGTCTGAGATCGGGGTGTCGAATTTGTTCATGATTTTCTCCTTCTTGCGCTTTTGGGCGCATTAAAATTATTTAATACAACTGGCAATTGAGGCCAGTGTTCTGAAACATTTCGAGAGTTTTCAACATAAAAGCGTCGTCCGGCGGCTCGACATTAGTCAGCTTATACCGCCAGCCCAGCCGGTCGTACTTCATACGCCCCGTCTTGTGATAGGGCAGGAGCTGCACTAATTTGACCGCCTCGCCGAGCGACGCGCAAAACTCCGCCGTCCGCCGCAGATTGGTTTCGCTGTCGGTAAGCTTGGGGATGACGGGGACACGTATTTGCAGCGCGCCGCCGCGCCCGGCCAGAAAACGGGCGTTTTCCAAAATCAGCTCGTTCGGAACTCCTGTGAGCTTCTTATGAGTATCCGAATCCATATGCTTGATGTCGTATAAAAACAAGTCAACATACGGCAGAATTTCCTCGAACGCTTCCGCGGGGGCGAAGCCCGTGGTGTCGAGGCAGATATGTATCCCGCCGTCTTTAAGCCTTTTCGCTAAATTCAGCGTGAACCCGAACTGAGCCATCGCTTCTCCGCCGGAAATCGTTATCCCGCCGCCGTTTTGGAAAAAGCCGCGGTCTTTAATGACGCGGTCGTATACCTCATCGACCGTTGTGTCCCGGCCCGAGGCGTAAAGCGCCTTGGGCATACACGCCTCGGCGCACTTTAAGCAGCCCGTGCATTTTGCGCGGTCGATTTTCGCTTTTTGTATCATCCCGGAGCCGTCGAGAGCCTTTATCGGTTCATCGGCTGATATCGCGCCCTCGGGGCAGGCGTTCACGCACGCGTTTTGGCAAAGCTCCGTGCCCAAGCACTTTATCGGCAAATAGCCCAGCTCAAAATCATAGCTCTGCGATTCCGGGCTGTGGCACCAGAGGCAGCGCAAGGGGCAGCCCTTGGTGTAAACCGTCGTGCGGATGCCGGGCCCGTCGTGTACGGCGTAGCCCTGTATGTCGTATATATGTGCGGCTGAGTTTTTATATTCCATTGACTGTTCTGCCTTTTAACAAAATTCGCTGCAACGGACGCTATGCTTAATCAAAATCTTTTCTTACCGTTAATATAGCACAGCCCGCGCCGCTTGTCAACAATATTTTCGGCAGGCTCTGTACCGCCCGGATGTCAATTGTGATTTGCAACAAAAATTTGCAATATTTCGTCGCCCGCGAAGCGGACGCGCATAAAATCAAAATTACGCGTCCGCGCACGCTTTGCGTTTATTTTAATACATTTTTTCGCCTACGCGGCGGGCGCCCCATTTCTTTGCGGAAAGAAATGGGGGAAAGAACCGCCAAAGGAAGTGTCCTTTGGGATCCTCCGAATCGCGGGGGCTTACGGGGGCTGCTCGCAGTCGGTGGGCGCGGCGCTGTCATTTGCAGGCTGTTTCGGGGGGCGTGGTGCTGTAGCACTCTGCGTCCACACGCGAATCAGCGGCGGTTCGCTGCCGCTTTGCTGTGCAAACGGGAAGGCGCGGTTCGTCCCTACAGGCCGGAATATGAGGGCACGTGTAGGGGCGGTCGTCTCGACCGCCCGCCGTCCCCGTTTACCGTGAGAATATTACAAACATCGCGATGACGACCGCTATTGCGCAGATTCCGATGAAAGCAAGCCGTAATTTTAGTTTTTTCGCTTTTTCTGTTTCTATGCGGTTTTCTTCCTCAATTTTTGCTTCCGATTCATCTATGGTACGGTAATGCTCGCGTAAATGAGTTAAGCTATCTGTATTACACGATTCAAGCTGTGATGTTAATTCGGTATTACATAAGATACAACAAGGTTCGTTTGGCAGATTGACTTGACCGCACCCGCATTGCCAGTACGTTTCCGTTTTTTGAGGTAAGCATTGTTGGCGCTGCGGGGGCACGGTGCGTCTATATGTATCCGCCAAGTTCCCGAGCACATCTATGCTAATAGACGGTATCGCTTCAAGCATCAGTGCGTCGTTGTTCCACATCTCGCCGTCGTCAAATACGACTTTTTTCGGAGTGATCGAGATCTTTCTTGCCGCTCGGTTCGGAAGCGAAATTCTAATATCGCTGCCAAACATATTACCGCATCCGACGGCCATATCAAGATAAACGTATTCGTCTATCCCTTGCATCTCGCCGCCGTCGATTCCCGCGCATAAGACGGATATGTACAGCGCAACGATATTTTTGCGTGATAAATTTTGAAACTCGCATTGAAGCGACACCGTATCGGCAGTCACATCTTTGATTATGGAGTGCGAAGTCATCAGAACCGGACAGTCCTCCGCAAAATATACACCGTCCGATGATCTTACGGTATCCGCAAGCTTCTCCCCGCAGGACAGGCAGAATACAGAATCGGCGGGGTTCTGCTTCCCGCATTTTTGGCAAATCATAGCGTTATCCTTTCGCAAATAGATTTGGCAGCCATAGCAGCGCGATTTTGATTGCAGCGCAGTAAAGCGTGGAGAGCGAGTAACCTCCAATTATACCGGTTATCAGCCGCCGCGGGTTTGTGGATTCACGGACTTTGAGTTGCTGCACCAACCAGTCCGCAAATATAACGGCGCACCCGGTAACGCATACCCACCAAGGCGGAGCCCACATGAGAAACAGCGCATATGCGATAACGTTTCCGATCAACACTCCCGTACACCTCGTGCAGATGGGGAACGACCGTCCGCGCCATCGGAAGCTGCGCTCCGGCATTTGATGGCATCCGCTTTTTTGACCGAGGCGCATCAATGAGGCATAGATTTTGTCAGAACCATCCACCCGAGGCTTCCTCGTTCTTAAATTTCGTGCCGCATTTTTTACAGATCCAGTAGTGCGTATAGTGCGTATTCCGCGAGTGAGTTCTGGTCTTTCTCGACCCCGCCCCACAAAGCCATCCAATTGGGCCGAGAAATATTGAACCGCAACAGCCGGTGGCTAAACTATACCCGCCTCCGCGGACATTTGTTTTATTCTCCACAACTGCCTGTAAATCTGTCGAGCCGCAGTTCGGGCAGTTTACTCCGGCGAGAGCAACCGGTTCCGGTACTTTTGTGCCGCATTTATTGCAAAATTTAGCGTTTTCAGCTAAAGGGTTACCGCAATTTTGGCAGCAACCTACCGGATATAGTTGTGTTTCTGTGCCACTTTCTTCGTGTAAGTCGGGGGCATTGTGAATATAAAGCGCGATACACACAAGTACTGAGATGGTGAGCGCAACTATTGCTCCTGCTGGCATTTTTTATCCTCCGTTTTAGATGTTTTTCGCATTCTGCTGCCCCCATCGCGCATGATCTCCCATTTACCGGCAAGGCGAAGCTTCTGTTTTTGTTTCAGAATGTTCCGGAATCGCTATGGGGTGGTTATGGCGGTTTTCTCGGGCATTTTATTATGCGCATTTGCTTTCCCTCCTTACCTAAATCTTTGCCGTTCAGCGGCGCCGGATCATGTAACATTTTATATTAAATGTTACATGGTTCAAAAAATCCTTGCAAGCAAAGGTTTTTTCGGAAGCGCAGAGGCTTGCAGAGGGGCTGTGAAGCAAATCCCGGAGAGCAAAAAGCGTTGCGGGCAGCCGATGTAACATTTAATATATAATGTTACATCGGCTGCCCGCATCGAATATTGGGCTGTTGGGATTATTCTACCACAGGTGGAATCTCCTGTAAAGACATTTTTTTCGTTTTTCCGACAAATTTTGCGCGCAGGCGGCGGCGCGAGCACGCACGGGAGATATGTGGTATTCGCCGCGACGGAGGCAACCACACCTCCTATTTGCACAGCAGTGCGGCAGCGAAACGCGCCGATTCGCGTGTTGACGCAGAGCGCTAGCGCCACCCGCTGACGCGGGCGGACGTTTGGCGGACGTTTGAAAACGTGCGTGCGCGCACGGGGCACGCGCCGCAGGCGCGACACCACGCCCCCGAAACAGTCCGCAAATGACAGCGCCGCGCCCACCGCTTCCAAACAACCCCTCGTAAGCCCCCGCGATTCAGAGGATTCCAAAGGACGCTTCCTTTGGCGGTTCTTTCCCTGAGAAAGCGATTGCACGTGCTGCGGCGTCGCGCCCACGCACGTTTAATCATACACAGCGAGCAAAGCCCGTTTGTCGGCGCCCGCCGCGCATGCGAAAAAACGCAAAACAGGAGCACGTAGGACGCCGGTGTCTCGCAAATTTTAATTCGTCTTGCTGCAATCCATAATAAAATTTGCCCGGCAAAAAAATCGTTGCCTACGGCGCCGTTTGGTGTTAAAATAAAGGAAAGCTGAAAAAGCCAAGCAAATTGCCAAGTAAATCAAGGAAAGCGGGTGATACGATATGCCGGAAAAAGACGCGCTGCGCGAAAAGCTGGCCCGACAGGCGGAGACCGTTCTGCCGCCGGAGCTTGCCATATTGATAGAATGCGCGTTTGAAAGCGAGAGCGTACCGGCGGCGCGCGAATTCCTGAACTCTCTGATGAAGCGCTTCAACGACTGCGCCGAACAGTCTTGCCCCCTGCGCGCCGACGGGCGCGCGGAGCTTTACTCGCGGGAGATAACGGGCCCGCGCGGCGCGGAGCTTCTCGTCGGCCTGATCCCCGAGCGGACGCTGGAGCGCGAGGCCGTCATAACAAGCTCCGCTATGCCGGGAGACCCGGAGTTTGAAGCGCTCGTCACCGACACGGCGTTAGGGCTCGACGTCGCGCCTCTCGCGCCGCTGATCTTAGGCGTCGGCGTCGCGTCCGGCGAGGACGAAGCGGCGGAGCTTGCCCGGCGCGCGCTGTTCCGCGCGGCTGACAAACTCAGCGCGGACGCCGTCACGGCAAACGCCGAGCGCGGTATCCTCTCCCGCCTCAACGCGCGCGGCCCGGGAGCCGGCGGTCTCGGCGGACGTCACACGGCACTCGCCGTATCTGTTGAAAGCTCAGGGCACGGCTATATTGCACTCTTGCCGGGGGATTGTTTTACAGGCCACGCCTGTGGAGAGGCTGTGTAAAATTTACGCGCGGTGCGCGATATCGCGGTCAAGGGCGCGATGAATCGCGCCCCTACGGACGCGGGGGTGGATTCGCGAAGGAAATTATGCCCCCCCCGTCCGCGGCGGAAGCCGCGTACCCCGTGCGCGCACGCACGTGCAATCCAGCGTTCCGGCACTGCAGAAAACATTAACTATAGGAGGCAAACCATCCATGCAACTCACGATCAACGAAAGAAAAATCCGCGTAACGCCCGAGGTCCGCGAGTACGCGGCAAAGAAAATCGCGAAGCTCGACAGGTTTTTTCAGGGGGAGTCCGACGCGTCCGTGACGCTGTCCACGGAGCACGGGCGGCACAACGCGGAGCTGACGGTGAACAACCGCGGTCTCGTCCTGCGCGTCACGGAATCGACGGGGGATATGCGCGCGTCGATAGATTCCGCCGTCGCGTCGATAGA
>JAISAA010000122.1 GCA_031266955.1 Oscillospiraceae bacterium
CTGCTATTTCGGGGCGGTGTGTTCACACACAATCATCCCGGCGGTCGGACCTTCACGCTTGAAGATATACGGTCGTTTATTGCGAGCGAAGCGAAAGAGGTGCGGGTGAGCACGCCGCAAGGAACGTTTTTCAGTTTGCGCGAAAACTCGGATGAAATCAATCGAGCTATTGCGAATGTGATGACCGAAGAAAAAGTAGGCGACGGAGAACAAGCGGCGTACTTGCTGCTGCAAGAAATGAGTGATACGGGCGTCGAGCTTGTGGGAGATGAATATCAAAACCGCCTGTATGACATAATGGGTGATGAGGTTGACAAGTGGCTAACCGAAAACGCTGAAGAATTCGGTTATAATTACACGAAAGGGGTGTTATGATAATGGCGAAGGTGTGGGAAGATCGGCTTGAGCGCGTGATGTACCCGGATTTTGAGGGGCTCAAGTTTGACGGAATATCGTATCAAGACTTGGTAAAGTGGCTTACGACTGAAACCAAAGAGACTTTCCCAAAAGAAATCCGGGAAACGTCAGCGGCCACGCTTGCCGAGTTGGAACGCCGGTGGGCTGAGAGGCAGAGGAGAGCGCCGCAAGCGGCGCGAAAGGTCGCGGCGAGTTAAACGAGAGCCTTGAGAAAGGAGCAGCCGAAAATGAAAAAGCTTCTACCGGATATAATAAGCGCCCTCGGGCGCGGCGAGCGCGTAGTCCTCGTAACAGTCCTCGAAGGCAAAGGCTCCACGCCGCGCAAAACGGGCTCCGCTATGGCCGTCTTTGAGGACGGCGGCTCTAAGGGAACAGTCGGCGGCGGCGCCATAGAATTCGAGGCGCAGCGCGTCGCGAGAGAAGAAATGCTCGGAAACTCAGAGCCGGACAAAACGCTGGGTTATAGTTTATCGTCCGACGGATTGGGCGATTTATGTATGATATGCGGCGGCGACGTGACGCTGCATTACTGCTTACTGAAGGCGACGCCTGAGCTGTCAATGACGCTTGGTTTGGCTGTGGAGGCGGCTTCCCAAGCCATTGATAAAAATTTCGCCGCGGACGCGGCGGTCGCGGCGGGGGCCGCGACTTACGCGGTGTCAGCGGGTGCGGAGCGGGAAACCGCGGGGCTTACGCTTGAAATACAAGAGGGTATCCCCACCGTTATTACGTTTGTGCCGGACGCGGGAGGCGCGGCGCGGTTTGAGAAAAAGAGCGAGGCTTATGACGGAAAACTTACGCTGCCGCTGGGGGATGCGGGGCGCGTTTTTATATTTGGCGGAGGGCACGTCGGGCGCGCGCTTGTCCCGGTGCTGGCGGGCGTCGGTTTCAACTGCGTCGTGTTTGACGACAGAGAAGAATACGCGCGCCCGGAGTTTTTTCCGGACGCGCGCGGCATCGTGTGCTGTGATTTTAAGCGCGTAAGCGACGGGGCGGAGCTTGCGGCGGCGGATTACGTCGTCGTCGTGACGCGCGGGCATAAGAACGATTATGAGGTTTTAGCGCAGACGCTGGCGTCCCCGGCGCGTTATGTCGGCTGTATGGGAAGCAAGCGTAAAATGGCGATAATCCGGGAGCGGCTTCGGGACGAGGCGGGGCTCTCGGACGAGGATATCGCCCGGCTTGTCGCGCCGATAGGTCTGCAAATAGGGGCGGAAACTCCGGAGGAGCTCGCCGTCAGCGTCGCGGCGGAGCTGATCCAAGTCCGCGCGGGAGCTTAATTGCTTATCACATCCGACATATCATAAAGCCCCGGGGCTTTGACAGCAGCCATAAATTTAGCCGCGCGGCACGCTCCGGAGGCGAAAATGTCGCGCGAGTAAGCCGTGTGCTTTATCTCGATGACCTCGTCGGCGCCGGCGAAAATCACCTCGTGCTCTCCGACTATCGTGCCTCCGCGTATCGCGGAAACGCCAATTTCGTCGGGGCGGACGGCTCGTCTGCCCGAACGGTCGAACACGAGAGGGGCGGCCTCGCCGCGCGCGCCGTTCACGGCGTCCGCGAGCATAAGCGCGGTGCCGGAGGGCGCGTCAAGCTTGCGCCGGTGGTGCCGCTCGACGATCTCAACGTCAAAGCCGGCGCCTAACGCCGCCGCCGCGCGCCCGATGAGCTCCGCGACAAGATTTATCCCGAGCGACATATTCCCCGAACGGAATACCGGTGCCGCCGCCGACAAAGCCCGTATCTTATCAAGCTGCTCCCGCGAGTAGCCCGTGGCGCAGAGAACGAGCGGCCGCCGCCGCTCTGACGCCCAGCGCAACAGCGGGTCAAGCGCGTCGGGCGACGAGAAATCCACCAAGACGTCCGCCGCGCCGCCGTACTCCAACGGGTCGAGATATATCGGGAAATCCCCGGTTTTTTCAAGCTTCCGGCGGACTCCGGCGACGATCTCGACGTCCGGGTCGGCTTCCGCGACGCGGGCGAAGGCGAGACCCATACGCCCGCCGCAGCCGGAGCTTATTATCTTTATCATTTGTATAAGTTGACCTCTTTTTATAATTACGGGCCTACGGCCCGGAGTCGCCCGTTCGGGCGACCGCGTTCACCGGGCGTTTTGCCCGAGACTTAGCAGCACAAGCTGAAGTCGCCGCGCGTTTTAGTCCGCGTCTTACAGCAGCCCCGTTCCCGCCATGGCGGTTTTCAGCTTTGCGAGGTTGGCGGGCTCCATATCGCACAGCGGTAAGCGGAGCTTCCCGGCGCCTTTGCCCATGAGGTTCAGCGCGGTTTTGACCGGTATCGGGTTGACCTCTGTAAACAGCGCGTTCATAAGCTCTAAATATTCGGATTGCAGGGCTGTGGCTTTTTTGAAGTTGCCGGCGAGGCATTCGGCGGTGATTTCGGCCATCGCGGCGGGGATAACGTTCGCCGAGGTGGATATTACGCCGACGGCGCCGAGAGCCATCATAGCTACGGTCTCATTGTCGTTGCCGCTCCATATGTTGAGCTCGTCGCCGCAGAGAGCGGCGATTTGCGCGATGAGCGGGAAGCTGCCGGACGCTTCTTTTACGCCGTTGATATTCGGATGCCTGGACAGCTCCTTGTACGTCTCGCCCGTGAAGGAGAGATTTGTGCGGGAGGGGACGTTGTACATAATGATCGGCGTTTTCACGCGGTCGGCAATGTATGTGTAATGCTGTATGAGTCCCTTTTGCGTGGCCTTGTTATAGTACGGCGTGACGATGAGCAGACCGTCCGCGCCGGATTTTTCGGCTTCCTCGGAGAGCAGCAGGGCCGCCGCCGTGTCGTTTGAGCCGGTGCCGGCGACGACTTTTACGCGGTGGGCGACGTGCTTTACGCAGAAGTCCACCACCTCGATATGCTCTTCAAGGGACTGCGTGGACGATTCTCCGGTCGTGCCGCAGATGGTTATCGCGTTGGTACCGGAGGCGATTTGCCAGTCGATCAGCCGGGCGAGCGCGCCGTAATCGACGCCGGTCTCGGTGTACGGAGTGACGACGGCTACAGACGAGCCTGTAAATACCGGTGTTTTCATAGATATGACCGTCCTTATTTTTATTTTGGTTACTTGGGGTCTAAATATCCCTCCGCGCAAAGCAGCTCCGCGAGAAGGACCGCGCCGCCCGCCGCGCCGCGCAGCGTATTGTGCGACAGGCAGACGAATTTATAATCGTACTGCGTATCCTCGCGCAGGCGGCCTATTGAGACCGCCATACCGTTTTCGAGCATACGGTCAAGCTTTATCTGCGGGCGGTTTTCCTCCTCGAAATAGTGCAGGAACTGCTCGGGCGCGGAGGGCAGCTTTAGCTTTTGCGGTACGCCTTCAAACGATCTCCAGCGTTCGAGTATTTCTTCCTTTGAGGGCTTTTTGTCAAACGAAGCGTATACGGCGGCAAGATGCCCGTCAGAGACGGGGACGCGTATGCACTGTGCCGTAATTGACGGAGCCTCGGCGGGAACGATGACGCCTTTTTTGAGGGAGCCCCAGATTTTAAGGGGCTCGCGCTCGGATTTTTCTTCCTCGCCGCCGCCTATGTAGGGGATCACGTTGTCAACTATTTCGGGCATCGAAGCGAAGGTACGGCTCGCGCCGGAAATCGCCTGATACGTGCAGGCGAGCACGCGGGAAAGCCCGAATTCATCCTTAAGGGGATGCAGCGCGGGGACGTAGCTTTGGATCGAGCAGTTGGACTTTGCGGCGATAAAGCCCCGCGCCGTCCCCAGCCGTTTTCGCTGATGCTCCAAAACCTTGAGGTGCTCCGGATTGAGCTCCGGTATTATCATAGGCACATCCGGCGTAAAGCGGTGTGATTTATTCGTGGACACGACCGGACACTCCGCCTTGGCGTAAGCTTCCTCAAGCGCCGCGGTCTCGGCGTCCTCTAAATCGACGGCGCAGAAGACGAAGTCCACGGCCTCCGCGATCTCCGCGACGTTTTTAACGGCGTGCTTCACCGTAAGCGCGGCGGCCGCCTCCGGCACGGGGGAGCTCATCATCCAGTTCTCCGATACGCGTTCGCCGTAGGCCTTTCCGGCGGAGCGCGAAGAAGCCGCCACCTCCGTGAGCTCAAACCACGGGTGCTTTTCGAGCAGCGAGACGAAACGCTGTCCCACCATACCCGTCGCGCCGATCACTCCGACTTTGTACTTCTTCATTATAGCAGACCTCCAATAAATGTTTCCGATAAAATGTTTCCATATTGCCAAGCGGCTTGACAATATGCCGAAACGTGTGGTATTATGCGGATAAAGCGCGGTATAAACGAACGGTTTCCGCGCCGAACGTCGCCGCCTATTCTACCACCGTGCGGCGTTTGCGTCAATACATAATTTCAGGAATTCGAGTTTTAAGGCAAATTATTGAGGCAAGCTATTATAAGGAATGAACACAACGATGAAAAATACACCGGCAAGGTTTATGAGGATAGCGGCGGCGGCTCTCGCGCTAGCGCTCGCCGTGACGCTTACGCGGGAGCGGGCGGGGGCGTATGTTCCGCCGATAAGCATTCTGCGGATCGGGATGTACTACGGCGGAAATACGCTGACGTCGGCGAACCTGCAAAATGTGGACGGCTCCGGCTCCGGCTTTGAATTCGGGTACTTCGACCAAGCGACGCGGGAATTCATCTCTATCGGCGCCGTGACGTATGAAACAAGGATCACGATGATGCGCGACGCGAATATGTATTACAAAAGCGAAAGCGGCAGCAGCGGCGTTTACGTTCAGGAGAAGGTCGGCGACGTCGTCGTCGGCTGCTTCCACGTCCAGCTTCCTGGCAGCTTCGGGGATTTTAACAGCGCCGACGCCGTCGCCAGGCAGTACAACGGCGGCTTTGTGAAATACGACAACGGCGTTTTCTACGCCTGCGCCGGGGACTACACGACGCGCGCCGGCGCGGAGGACGCCTTGGCGTCGCTCGGCGCCGGGGGCTCCGTCACGTCCGGCACGCAGTATACTATCGCCGTCGCGATAACGGGCACGGGGCGTGTGATATTTGAATTTGATTGCGGCACGTCGCACGCGCTCGGAGTCAGACCGCTGGCGTCCGGCGCGGAAAAGCCGATGACGTGGTTCAAGGGGCTCTATTACTATGGCGCGTTTCAGTATTACAGGCCGAGCGGGGAGGATCTGCGCGTTATCAATTTTGTGAGCGTCGAGGATTATCTCAAGGGTCTGCTGCCGGCTGAAATGTCGAACACGTGGCCGATAGAAGCGCTGAAGGCGCAAGCCGTGACGGCGCGGACATATGCGATGGGCAGGCTCGGAGCGCACGGCTCCAACGGCTTCGATATGTGCACGACGGACCACTGCCAGGTCTATCAGGGCTCGAGATACGCCAACGAAACGACGGACCGCGCCGTTGACGAGACAGCCGGACAGTACATCACCTACAACGGCGAAATATGCGAAACCTATTACGCCTCCAGCGACGGCGGCGCCACGGAGGACGTCGAAAACGTGTGGGCGCAGCCGCTTCCGCATCTGCGCGGAGTGATCGACCCGTATGAGGCGGACGTGGCCTCCCGCGTCTCCGGGTACAACTGGACTGTGAAATATTCGCCCTCGGAGCTCACGGCGCGTATGCGCGGGCGGGGCTATAACTGCGGCACGATAGTGTCTCTCACGGTGACGCAGTACACAAAAAACGGCAACGCCTACAGCGTGACGATGAAGGACGATAACGGCAGGTCGTGGACATTTAAGAAGGACGACGTGCGCACGACGCTCGGCGTGAATTCCATACGCCTGACCATAGGCGGCGGGACGCAGCCGGGCGCCGTCGAGGCGTTTTCCGGGCGCGTGTACGCCAATTCCGGGACGGCGGCGCAGGAGCTTGAAATGTCCGGGCTCTACGCCGTCGGCGGCGACGGAGAGACGCAGGCTCTGCCGCCGGAAACACTGTACGCGATAAACGGCAGCGGGGAAACCGTAGAGGTCGGCGCCTCCACGGTCGGCTCCGTGAAGACGGAGAGCAGCGCGGACGGGAAAATCGACGGGAAATTTACGATTTCCGGCACGGGCAAGGGCCACAACGTCGGAATGAGCCAGTGGGGCGCTTACGCTATGGCGCAGCGAGGTATGACCTATCTCGACATAATACATTTCTACTACACCGGCGTCGAGATCGGATAAGGATATTGAAAAAATCTGATTTTTACTACGACCTGCCGCGCGAGCTGATCGCGCAGACGCCGCTCGAGCGCCGCGACGCCTCTAGGCTTATGACGCTCAATAAGATCACAGGAGAGACGGCGCACAGATATTTTCACGAGCTCCCGGAGCTGTTATTTCCCGGCGACTGCCTTGTGATGAACGACAGCCGAGTGATTCCGGCGCGGTTGTTCGGGCGTCTCGCGACGGGCGGCGCGGTCGAAATCGTTTTGCTGAGAGAGCAGGGCGGGGGAGTTTGGGAAGCTCTCGCGCGGCCCGGAAGAAAGGCGAGGCCGGGCGCGCGCATATCATTCGGAAACGCGGATGTATCCGATAAAGACGCCGCGCTTTTCGGCACAATAACAGGCGCCGCGCCCGGCGGGAACAAGCTCATCAAATTCGAGTACGAGGGGATTTTTCTCGAAACACTCGAAAAGCTCGGCAAAATGCCGCTGCCGCCGTACATAAAGGAAGAGCTGCGCGACGCGGAGCGGTATCAGACGGTCTACTCGCGAGAGCCCGGCTCCGCCGCCGCTCCGACAGCCGGCCTGCATTTCACAAAAGAGCTCATCGAAAAAATCGGTCGGCGCGGCGTTGTGACGGCGTATCTGACGCTTCACGTCGGGCTCGGGACGTTCCGCCCCGTGAAAACGGAGGAGATCGAGGAGCACGAAATGCACTCGGAGTATTTCAGTATATCGCAAAAAACGGCGGAGCAAATAAACTCGGCGCGCCGCAACGGCGGGAGAATAATCGCCGTCGGAACGACGGCCTGCCGCGCGATTGAATCGGCGAGCCAAATGCGCGGCGGCGCAGGAGATGACGGAGCGCTCGGCGAATTTTCGGGCTTTACCGATATTTTTATTTATCCGGGCTACCGCTTCAAATGCGCGGACGCGCTTATAACGAATTTTCATCTGCCGGAATCGACGCTGATAATGCTCGTTTCGGCGCTCGCCGGCCGGGAAAACACGCTCGCGGCATATGAAGCGGCGATACGCGAGCGCTACAGATTTTTCTCCTTCGGCGACGCGATGCTTGTGAAATAGCAAAGAAAGCCTCCGGGCTGATTAGCTATTTTGCGAAAAGCGACATCTGACCGGTTTTTACCTCGAATTTGCGCAGATACGCGAACACGTCGTCGGGCCGCCAGAGAAAGCCGTGTCGCGCGCACTCCGCCGTGAAAATCGCCATCAGCCGGCCGTTGTCCGGGCTGCGGCACTCGTAGGCGTTGCCGAAGGTCTCGATATAGCGCCGCTTCATACCGGGGAACAGGCGGTCAAGATTTTCGTAATAGTATTCGCGGTTGCCGTCGCGCAGCGTCATACCGAAGCCGAAGCACATAACGGCGCGCACGCCCGCGCCGGCGCAATAACCGAGCAGTCCGCGCAGATTTTCCTCCGTATCGGTGATGAACGGCAGCACGGGGCTCATCCACACGACCGTCGGGATGCCGTTATCGCGCATGAGCTCCAGCGCGCGGACGCGCTCCGCGGTGGTCGATACATTGGGCTCAAGCTTGCGGCACAGGCTCTCGTCATATGTGGTCAGCGTCATTTGTACGACGCATCTCGTTTTTTCGTTGATAGCCCGCAGCAGGTCGATATCCCTCAATATTCGGGCCGATTTTGTCTGGATCGCGAGGCCGAAGCCGTAGCGCTCTATGAGCTCCAGACACCGGCGCGTGACTTTTAACTCGTCCTCGGGCGGCGTGTACGGGTCGCACATCGCACCCGTCACTATCGTGCAGGGCTTTCTTTTCCGGCGCAGCTGTTCCTCCAAAATCGCGGGAGCGTCGCGCTTGACCTCTATGTCCTCAAAATCGTGGGACATCTGATAACAAGCGCTGCGGCTGTCGCAGTAGATACAGCCGTGCTTGCAGCCGCGGTATACGTTCATCCCGTTGCCCGGCGACAGTATTGTCTTGTAATCGGCGTAGTGCATCATATATTGCATAACCAGCTTCATTTAAATCGGCTACGCCGGATTAAATTTGTCCCGCCTCGCCGCCAATATCCGCTCCGCCTGTGCGAGCTGCTCCGGCGTGTTCACGCCGAGGATTTCCTCGCGGAGCTCTTTTTTGTATATCCCGACGCGTCCGCCGGCGTTTTTTATCAGCCCCGGCGCGTCCGTCAGATAATATTCGCCCTGCGCGTTTTCGCGCGAAAGCGAGCGCAGCGCGGGAAACAGCCGCTCCGCCGAAAAAACATAAACGCCCGAGTTGAGCTCCGTTATCAGCAGCTCCTCCGGCGTACAGTCGCGCGTTTCGGTGATTTTCAGAAAATCCCCGCCGGGCGACCGCACAACGCGTCCGAACGACTGGGGAGTATCCGACTCCGACGAAAGAAGCGTGCAGTCGTTTTTTTTCGATTTATGCAGCTCGATGAGCTCCCTGTACGATTCCTGTTTGACAAGAGGCATATCGCAGCAGCAGACGAGAACGCTTCCGTTGAACCCGGCAAGCGAGCCTTCGGCGCAAAGCGCCGCGTGCCCCGTGCCGAGCTGCTCCTCTTGGACGGCGTATGAAAAGCCGGGGAATGTCTCGATAACGCGTTCCCTCTCGTAGCCGACGACGATTATTATATTTTCGCGCGGCAGGAAGCCGAGCGCGTCGAGCACGTACCCTAAAAGCGGTCTGCCGTTTGCCTGACGCAGCGCCTTCGCCCCGCCGCCGAGACGCTTGCTACGCCCCCCGGCGAGAATTACGGCCTTTATATCGGTAAAATTGATATTGATCAAATCCTTTCATATCAATCCGGCATAGCCGGATTAAATTTTCATCGCTGTTTCCGTTATGGCATCTATCGAAAAACCGAGCCCGCCAAACAGCGACAGCGCCGCGGGCAGCGTATTCAGCGCGTTTTCGTCGCACCGAAATCTTACATCAGTGACGGAATTCCGAGCCTCCGGCAACAGCGAGATAACGCCGGACGGCGTGACGCCATCGGCGTACACGCTCGCCGGGCGGTAAATAAGCCCGAGCTCTGCTGCGAGGCTTTGCGCGTCCGCGGCAATTTCCGGCGGGGACGATATGAGCGTGGTTTTTATTTTCGCCGCCTCGAAAAGCCGGGACCCGGCGCGCGCGTATTCATCGGCGTCGGCGGAGCTCAGCCAGACGCCGACCGTGTGCCCCTCGCCGTATATGCGCCGCGCGAGAGCCGGCGAGGCCATGAGCTCGTCGGCGGAAATGAAGAAGCAGGCGCTTACGGAGGCGAGCTTCAGCGTGTCGAGCAGCCGCGGCGCGTATTCCTCCGAGACGCCGTAAAAGCTGAAATATACTGTGGAGCCCTCGTATGTCGGCGTGGGCGGCGGCGTGGGCGCGCCGGGTATCGGGGTGGCAGTCGGGCGCGCGGCGGCGGTCGCTTTCGCGGCGAGATATTCACTGTAATACGTATCCATCCGGTCTTTGAAATGCCCGGCGAAGGTTTTGTCGTTATACACGGCGTCGGAGGATTTGACGCGCAGGATGGACGCCGGGTCGCTCGGTATGATGCTGTACGTCAGCTTAAAATAGTCGCAAACGAATTCCAGCGGGAGAAAATAAAGCCCGCCCAGCCTCTGCACGGAAATGTCCTCATAAACAACGCCGTCCTGGTCGGAGACCGCGCCGAGCTCAATAAAAAAGTTGAGCCGGAGCTTGCCCCGGTAGGCGTAAAGATTCCCCCTCGCGGAGGAAAGCGAAACCGTGAGCCCCGCAAGCGAAAACACGTTCGACGGCACGTAAAGCGTCGTCCCGAAATACGCGGGCATCGTCGCCTCGCGCAGCGGCAAAAGCGTGTCGTTCACGCCGGTAAAGCAGACGATTTGCGAAGCGCTCGCGTCGAAAACGAGCGCGGACAAAAGCGCGGCGGCGGCAAGCGCGGCGCCTATGATGCGTTTTCTTATTTTCAAGGACGTTTTTTTCATCGCGCCGGCCTCCTTTATGACCTTAATATACTACGCTTCGGGTGCAAAGTCAAAGATATTTTCGGAATTTTCCCGAACGTCAATATGATGTTGATTTAATGTGCCTGCGCAATGTTTTTATGCGTTTCCTCCGGGAATACTGTAAAATACCGTCACGGCAGAGCCGAAAAACAAAACAAAGGAGAAACCCCAATGACACAGTATTCAGCGGAAGAATACGCGGAGCACCTCCGGCGGGAGGAAAAGAGTATGGAGACCATAAGCAAATACACGCGCTATGCAGGCGCGTTCGCCGGCTTCACCGGCGGGGGCCCGATCACCCGCGACGTCGCCGTCGCGTGGAAGCAAACCATCACATCGCGCTACAGCGCGGCGGGCGCGAACGGAATGATCGCCGCCGTAAACAGCTTCCTGTCCTATCTCGGGCTCGGCAGCTTGAAAATCTCATCCCTAAAAATCCAGCGCAAGACATTCTTG
>JAISAA010000300.1 GCA_031266955.1 Oscillospiraceae bacterium
GCGCTGAAGCATTTATATTCGGTTTTTTTGATACTCATCGGCTGGGCGATATTCTATTTTACGGATCTGTCAAAGCTCGGCGCGTTTTTCAAGGCGGCGTTCGGCGGCGGGAGGCTTTATGATTTCCGCGTGGAATCCGTATTTTTCTCGAACATATTCCTGCTGGCGGCGTTAATAATAGCCTCGACGCCGCTTCCGGCGAAATTGGCTGAGAAGCTTCGCGCGCGCGTTCCCGCGCTTGAGCCCGTATGCAACGCTCTGCTGCTGGCGCTGTGCTTTATTATGCTTGTCGGGCAGACATATAACCCGTTTTTGTATTTCAGGTTCTGACAGATGGGGAGCGGGATGGTGAAGTTGAACTCCGCGCTGTTTTGCGCCGCGCTGGCGGCGTTTACGGCGGCAGTGACGGCGTTTCCGCGCGATACGCGCACGATCGAAAACGAAAACCGTTCGTTTAACCGCTTTCCGGAGATAACGGACGAAAAAGTTTTTTCCGGGGAATTCGCCGGAGGCATAGAGCCATGGATATCGGACCGCGTCGGCTATCGCGCGGATTTCGTCGCCGCGTCGATGGAGCTGGCACAGTTGCGCGGCGCCGATATGCCGGCACGGGCGAAAGACCCGCTGTTGATATTCGACGACAGGCTGGTGAGAATATTCAGCTTCGACGAAGCTCTCGCGGTGCGCTATGCGGATACGCTAAACGCGTACCGCGCCGCGCTTCCGGAAAGCGCGCGCATATTCTCAATACTGCCCCCGACGCAGATAGAGTTTATGCCGGAGCGCTTCCGCGATATATCCGATTCGGAGCAAGACGCGATAATATTTGTAAACGCCGCCCTGACGGACGGGATCACCGCGGTCAACGCCTACGGCGAGATAGCGGACAGCTCGGAGGAGTATCTGTATTTCCGCACGGACCATCACTGGACGGCGCTCGGCGCGTATTACGCGTATATTGCGTTCGCGGACGCCGCAGGCTTTGCGCCGAAAGAGCTTTCGGAGTACGAGGAGATCGCGATACCCGGCTTTCTCGGCTACTATTACAATATGGAGCCGTCGGAAACGCTGCGCGCGCAGCCGGACACGATATACTGCTATGAGTACAAGGGCGCTCTTACGACCTCGCCGCCGCTGTTATCGCCGCCCGGCGAGGGGGAGAAAGCGACGTACGGCGTCTTCACAGGCGGAGACCACCCAAAGCTTACGATCGACACGTCCGTCGAAAACGGCAAAACCGCGGTCGTCATAAAAGACTCCTACGCCAACGCGTTCATACCGTGGCTCGCGCCGCATTATGAAAGCATCGTCGTTCTCGACCCGCGCCATTTCGAGGGCTCGGTGCCTGAGGTGATAGGGGAGTACGAAAGCGTCGATCTGATATTCCTCGACACCGCGATAATATCCGAGTCGGCGGAATATATCGACGCTATGTCGTCAATGCTGACGCGCGGGACGGACAAACAGACAAAATGATAAGGATTTTAAGGGTATGAAGAAGCTTAACACAGCGGTATTCTGCGCCGTCCTGGCGGCGTTCATTGTAATGATAACGGCTTTCCCGCGTGACGAGCGGACAATTGAGCGCGAAAACCGGAGCTTTAACGAAATTCCGGAATTGAACACCGAAAATGTTTTTTCGGGAGAATTCGCGGGCGGCATCGAACCCTGGGTGTCAGACCTCGTAGGCTATCGCGCGGACTTCACCGCGGCGTCGATGGCGATGGCCGGAATATACGGCGTTGCCGTGCCGGAGGACAACACGCCGCCGTCCGCGCCGCCGGCGCTTATACCGGAAATGCCAAAACCCGCCGAAACGCCTTTCGGCAGGCCGAGCCCGACGCCGGAGCCGACCCCGTTCGGCAGACCAAAGCCCACGACGCCGCCCGAGCCCGAAATGAAGCCGTCGTCCGACCCGGCGTACTCGGCGGAACCTGAGGGTACAGGCCGCGTCAAGGGCCCGCTGCTTGTGTTCGACGACAGGCTCGTCGAAATCTTCGGCTTCAACAGGCGTCTGGCCGAAAAATACGCCGGCGTGATAAACGCCTACAGAGCGGCGCTGCCCGAAAACGTCCGCGTGTTCTCCCTGATCGCCCCGACCGCAATAGAGTTTATGCCCGAAAAATACAAGGATGTGTCGGATTCCGAGCTCGACGCGATCAACGCTGTAAACGCCGCGCTGGACGAGGGCGTCATCAAAGTCGAGGCCTACGCAGAGGTATCGAAGCACACCGACGAATACCTGTATTTCCGCACCGATCACCACTGGACGGCGCTGGGCGCGTACTACGCGTATGTCGCGTTCGCGGACGCCGCCGGCTTTGAGGCAAAGAAAATTTCGGAGTACGAGGAGATCGCGATACCCGGCTTCCTCGGCTATCTTTACAATATGTCGCCGACGGCGTCGATCAGAGAAAAGCCGGACACGATATACTGCTACAAATACAAAGGCGAGCTCGAAACCACGCCAAAGCTGCTGTACCTGCCCGGTGAGAGCGGCAAGGCGACCTACAGCGTGTTTATGGGCGGAGACCATCCGAGGCTGACGGTGAGCACATCCGTAAAAAACGGGAAAACGGCGGTTGTCATCAAGGACTCCTTCGCCAACGCGTTTCTGCCGTGGCTCGCGCCGCATTATGAAAACATCGTCGTTCTCGACCCGCGCCATTTCGAGGGCTCCGCCGTCGAAGTCGTAAAAAGCTATGAAAACGCAGACCTTATCTTCCTCGACTACGCGATAACAACATCGTTCGGAGATTTCATCAACGCGATAGAGAGTATTAGATAAAAGACAGGAGAAGCCGATATGAAAAAGAGTGAGCGCGCAAAGCGCGCCCCCGCGCCGAAGGGCGCGCTCCCCGTGCGCGAGCGCACGTTCAATCATACGTCCGAGCGTGTAACGCACGGCGCTGCGTTCCCCGTGCCTCAGCACATTAAATCCAAAAGCCCGCCGAGCTCGCTTTTTGTCGATAAGGCCAACATAAAAGCCGAGGCGGGCTCCGGCGGAAATGGAGCCGTGTCCTTCCACCGCGAAAAATACGTCGCCGCCGGCGGCCCGGACGGCGGGGACGGCGGGCGCGGCGGAAACATCGTTTTGAAAACCGACCGCAATATGTCAACGCTGATGGACTTCCGCTACAAGCGCAAATATTCAGCGGAAAACGGCGCGGACGGCTCCGGCAAGCTGTGCTCGGGCAAGAGCGGCGCCGACCTCGTGATCCGCGTGCCGGACGGGACAGTTATCCGCGACCGCGAGACTGGCGCAGTTATCCGCGATATGACCGGCCCGGAGCCGTTTGTCCTCGCGCGCGGCGGCGGCGGCGGCTTTGGCAACAAGCATTTCGCCACCCCGACGCGGCAGGCGCCGCGCTTCGCCAAGGCCGGGTTCCCGGGAGAAAAGCGCGACGTTACGTTAGAGCTGAAGCTGCTCGCCGACGTCGGGCTTGTCGGCTTCCCGAACGTCGGGAAGTCCACGCTGCTGTCCGCCGCGTCGAACGCGCGCCCGAAGATCGCCGATTATCATTTCACGACGCTGCACCCGAATCTCGGGCTTGTATATGTCGATGAGGGCGAAAGCTTTGTTATGGCGGACATTCCCGGCATAATAGAGGGCGCGTCCGACGGCGCGGGCCTCGGCCACGACTTTTTGCGCCACATCGACCGCTGCCGCCTCATCCTCCACGTCGCGGACGTTTCCGGCATCGAGGGGCGCGATCCCGTTGCGGATTTCGAGGCGATAAACGAGGAGCTTCGCCGCTACGACCCCGGCCTCGCGTCCCGCCCGCAGCTCGCCGTCGCGAACAAATGTGACATCGCCGACGAAGAAATTTTAGAGAAATTCCGCGCCTACGCCGCCGATAAAAATATTCGCCTGTACGAAATCTCAGCCGCCGCGAGAATGAATATAAAAGACCTCATCTTTGCCGCCGCGCGCGAGCTGCGCGAGCTGCCGCCGATAACGGTGTACGAGCCCGAATACATACCGCCTCCCGCGCTGCCCGGCGCGCCGGAGGACACGGAGATAACAAGCGAGGACGGCGTGTGGTTCCTGTCCGGCCAATGGTTAGACCGCTTGGTGCGCAACACAAATTTCGGAGACACGGAATCACGCGCATTTTTCAACAGAAGCCTCGAAAACGGCGGCGTCTTCACGCGCCTGCGCGAGCTAGGCATCGAGCAGGGCGACACGGTGAGCGTCTATGAGCTCGAGTTTGAGTGGGAGAAATAGGCCGGCTGCTCCGAGAAATATGACGCGCTGTCGTCATATTAAGTGTGATATGCTGTTTCAAACAGGCTGAGGCCGAAAGGAGTTTACGAAATGGAAGAAAAATATTGTGAAAATTCCCTTGCGCCGGCGAGCGGCGCGGAGGCGGTCGATTTTTTGGATATATGCAAGCTGCGGCAAAGCTGCCGCAGCTTTTCAGACCGCCCTGTAGAGCATGACAAGTTAGTGAAATGTGTTGAGGCGGGGCGTTTGACACATTCCGGATGCAATGCCCAACCGTGGAGCTTTGTTGTTGTGGAGAATCCCGATCTGGTCGGTGAAATAGCAAAATGCGGGCGGCAGCTAAAGCAAAACGCCTTCCTTGGAACGGCGAAAGCGTTTATTATCATTTTGGAAGAACACGCGGTTTTAAGCCCTGTTATCAGCTGCTTTCTCGACAGTCAGTATTACGCGAAGGGTGATTTAGGCGCGGCGGCGGCATACGTTTGTTTGGAAGCTACTACGCAAGGACTTGGCAGCTGCCATATTGGCGTTTATGATCGCGCAAGGATTTGTAAGTTGTTGAATATCCCCGCGGAAAAGCAATTTGGGTCAGTCATTGCCTTGGGATACCCCGCCGATGACGTGATTCGTGCCAAAAAACGCAAATCGTTTGAAGATATTGTGCGATTCGTGTAATTCTGAATTGATCGAAAGAGGTGTAAGCCATGCCAAGACCCACAACAAAGCCGGACTTGATCAAGTCGGCAAACGAGCAGTTTGAAAAGCTGCGAAATATGATCGATTCCATGCCGGAGGATGAGCAAAACGCAATATTCAATTTCGGCGAAGGTTATGGAGCGGAAGCGCACTGGGCGCGGGATAAAAATCTGCGCGACGTGCTGGTTCATCTGTACGAATGGCACAGGCTATTGCTGGATTGGGTAAACGCCAATCAGAGCGGCGAGGCAAAACCGTTTCTGCCCGCGCCTTACAACTGGAAAACCTACGGCGATATGAACGTGGAGTTTTGGAAAAAACATCAGTCCACGCCTTATGACAACGCGAAGAAAATGCTTCTTGACAGCCACAGAAAAGTAATAGCGCTGATCGACGGATTTACAAACGAAGCGCTGTTTGAGAAAAAGCATTTTTCTTGGACGGGGACGTCAACGCTCGGAAGCTACTGCGTTTCCGCAACGTCCGGCCATTACGAGTGGGCTATGAAAAAAATCAAGGCGCATAAAAAGACTTTTTCGGTATAGTGGGGCGCTGTTCTGCTCCTTACAGTATAAAATTCTCCGTGACCGCTTCCCACTCGCGAAGCTTTTCGTCGAGCTCGGCGTCCAGCGGCGCTTGCTCGGCGTCGAGCTCTAACAGGCGCTTGTAGTCCGACGAGCGCTCGGCGCGCTCCGCTTCCAGCGCGGCGAGCCGCCGATCGAGCTCCGCGATCTCGCGTTCGAGCCGGCTCGCGGCACGGGCGGCCTCGCGAAGCTCGCGCTGATTTTGCCGGGCGCGGGCCTGGGGCTTGACCGTTTGCGCGTCCCGCGCGGGGGGAGGCGCCTTAAATTCTTGTGCTTTCAGCTCTTGGAATTCGTTGAAGCCGCAGCGGTGGTCGTGAAAAATGCCGCCTTCGAGCTCCCACACGCGCGTCGCGAACTTTTCCGTGAAATATCTGTCGTGGGAGACGAAAAGCAAGGTGCCTTCAAAGCCCGCGACGGCGTCCTCTATCCACTCGCGGGAGGGGATGTCGAGATGATTCGTCGGCTCGTCGAGTATCAAAAAGTTTATATCGGCGGACATTAAAATACACAGGCGCAGCCGGCTGCGCTCCCCGCCGGACATTTCGCCGACAAGCTTGAATACGTCGTTTCCCGAAAACTTGAACGCGCCGAGCCTGTTGCGCGCCGTCTGCGGCGAGCATTTTGTTTCATAGAGCACCGTGTCCAGCGCGGAGAGCGTCATACTCTGAAAACTGACGAGCTGCGGCAGATACGCCGCGCGGACGGCCGGGCCGAATTTTATCATTCCCGCGTCGCGCTTTTCCTCGCCCAGCAGGACGCGCAGCAGCGTTGTTTTGCCGCTTCCGTTGTCCCCGAGCAGCGCGATACGCTCTCCGCCGGGGACTTCGGCCGATATTTTTGTGAAAAGTGTTTTTCCGCCGAGAGCTTTGGAGAGCCCTTTGAATTCCAAGGCCATATCGCCCTTGAATTCGCGCTCGGAAAACTGCCCGCGCAGGGACTTTTCGCGCTCGGGGCGCGCGGTCCCGCCGTCCCGGATGCGCTCTATGCGCGTTTCGACGGCTTTTGCTTTTATGATCGCCTTTTCGGTCGCCCACGAGCGCATTCGGCGGGCCGTGGCTTCAAGCCGGGCTATTTCCGTCTGCTCGCTTTCGTATTTCTTGCGCTGCTCATCCCGGCGCCGCCGCTTTTCCTCGACGAAAAAGCTGTAGCCGCCGCTGTATAATTCGGCCTTGCCGCGCGTCAGCTCTATCGTCCGGCGGACGGCGCGGTCGAGAAAGTACCTGTCGTGGGAGATGATAAGCGCCGTGCCCTTGAATTTTGACAGATATTCTTCCAGCCATTCGACGGCGTGGATGTCCAGATGATTCGTCGGCTCGTCCAGCAGTAAAATGTCCGTGTCTTCGAGGATCAGGCGGGCGAGGTTCACACGCGTTTTTTCTCCGCCGGAGAGAGTGGAAAACGGCTGCGCGCGCTGGCCCGCCGGGATTTTCAGCCCGTTTGCCACGCGGTTTACCTCATAGTCCTCCGCGTAGCCGCCGCCGCTCTCGAATTGCTCGGCGAGCGCGCCGTATTCGCGCAGAAGCTCGCGCGAGTCGCTTGTCTCCATCTCCAGCGCGAGCGCGTTCATACGCTCGCGTACCTGATGCACGCGCTCAAACGCCGAGCGCATAACGTCCTCCGCGGTAAAAGCCTCGGGATAGACCGGTATCTGCGATATCAGCCCTATTTTTTTGGACGGGGAGACAATGACGTCGCCCTCGTCCGTTTCAAGCTCGCCTATGATGAGGCGGAACAGCGTCGTCTTGCCCGCGCCGTTCGCCCCGAGCAGCCCGACGTGCTCCCCGGCGTTGACGTCAAAGCTCACGCCGTCCAAAACGTTTTCGCCCTCGACGAAAGCTTTGACGGCGTTTTTTATAGATATATCTATCAAGGGCGCACCTCCTGTTTTCATTGAATCTGGCTCCGCCGGATTCACCAATATTATCAATACGGGCCTACGGCCTGTTGCGCTCTAGCGCGACGTCATTGCT
The DNA here is from genome assembly GCA_031266955.1 of Oscillospiraceae bacterium. Classification (GTDB taxonomy): domain Bacteria; phylum Bacillota; class Clostridia; order Oscillospirales; family Oscillospiraceae; genus JAIRRO01. The sequence continues at coordinate 7,479 of JAISAA010000300.1, forward strand.
ATGGCGCGACGTCGCCCATTCGGGCGACTCAAGCATTTTATCATATTGAACAGGAAAATGCAAAAGCGGGCAAATTTGATCCGGCTGTGGGTAACTGACGTCGCCGCCGAGCTAGGGCGGCTGTGGACGAGTATCAGGATGTGCTGGGGCCGCGCGCGGAGGATGACGGCGGGACGGGATGACGGGGGAACCGAAATGACGGTGTAGGGGCGGACACGCAGGTCCGCCCCTACTACTGCGAAATATCTAAAACTTGTCGTAAAAAGACATAGATTCAATGCATCGCAACGAAAAAGAGCGGCATTTTCTGACAACTTTTAGACGTTTCGGCGTACTACGGACGGGATACGGTGGACGGCGGGCGAACACAGTTCGCCCCTACGACGCAATCGTAATGACAGGCGTAGGGGCACGGCGTGCCGTGCCCCTACAGAACGGGGATGACGGCGGGAATGGCGGCGAAGAATAACGAATATTGGCGCAAGCGCGCTGAGGAATTAGAGGCGGCGGAGCACGAGGCGGCGGGGAAGCTTACGGTTGAAGTTGAGCGGGAATTTGAGCTTGCCGTGA
>JAISAA010000015.1 GCA_031266955.1 Oscillospiraceae bacterium
AACGACGGGCGCCGGCTGCTCGACGAGCGGACGCATCTCGCTTCGCTCGACGCCTTTGGCGGCAACGCCGCGGCGCTTTCGCGCTACGCCGAAGCGTATTCCGCGCTGCGGGAAACGGAAAGAGCGCTGAAAGCCATAATCGACGACGATTCCGAGCGCGCGCGCCGCGCCGATACTCTGCGGTATCAAATCGACGAGCTTGAGGCCGCGCGGATAACGCCGGGCGAAACGGACGCGCTGACGGAGCGCGCCGCGATACTCTCCAACGCGCTGAAGCTCTCCGGCGCCTTTGAAGGCGCGTACGCCGCAATGTACGGCGCGGAGGATACATACGGCGCGGCGGCGCTTTTGCGCGAGGCGGAACGGAGCCTTGACGGCGTCGGCGAGTATTCGCAGGCGTTCGCGGAGCTGGTTTCGCGCGTGCGGGATATGCGCTACGCGGCGGAGGATATCGCGGAGGAGCTGCGCGACACGCTGTCGAAGTTCGATTTTTCTCCCGGCGAGCTCGACGAGGTGAATTCACGGCTGTCGGTCATAGCGAGGACGACGCGGAAATACGGCGGCGGCGAGCTCGAAGCCGGTGAATTTTTGGTGAGGATAAAAAAAGAGCTGGAGGATATCGACTCGTCCGACGAGCGGAGGCAAGGCTTAGAGCATGAACGCGAAGAGCGACTGTCGGAAACGAAGCGTTTGGCGGCGGAGCTCACGCGGGCGCGTCAGGAAGCCGCCGGGCGTATGCGCGTGCGCGTGGCCGAGGAGCTGTCTCACCTCGCGATGCCGGGGGTCAGCTTTGACGTCGAATTTGTCCCGAGCGAGGGCGCCGGCGGGCTCGGAGTCTCCGGCGCGGAGGACGCGCGTTTTTTGATGTCCGCGAACGCGGGGGAAGCGACGGGCAGGATAAGCCGCATCGCCTCCGGCGGAGAGCTGTCGCGCATTATGCTCTCGCTGAAAAACGTGCTGTCGGAAAGCGACGGGGTCGGCGTCGCCGTTTTTGACGAGATAGACGCCGGCGTGTCGGGCGTCGCGGCGCAGCGCGTCGGCGAAAAGCTTTTTGAGCTCGCCCGCGGGCGCCAGGTGCTGTGCGTAACGCATTTGCCGCAGATAGCGGCGATGGCGGATACGCATTTCGAGATCACGAAATCGGAGCATGACGGGCGGACTGCGACGCATATAAAGGTGCTCGACGACGAGGGACGCGCGCTCGAAATATCCCGTCTCACGGGCGGCGAAAATGTCACGGACATAACAAAGCAGGCCGCACGCGAGCAACTCGCCGCGGCGGGGGCGTATAAGAAAGCGCACAGCGTATAAAAACGCCGCGCCCCCGGAATAAGCTCCGGGGGCGCGGTTCTTGTTGTTTTTTTGTGTGCGGGGCTATGATGTTTGTGTTGCTACGCTCCAATTGCATACAAAGGATTTCGCCGAATCCCAAGGGGCGGCAGTAGCAGTTGGCGGAGCAGTCGCGCCGGAAGCGCAGTAATATATCGCCGCGGAGGTTATGTTGCCGGAGCTTTGTCCGAGCGCCACGCCGCTTACTGTACCGCCCGTTGCGATTATAACAGTACCGCCCGCGAATTTCGCCGGTTCAGGCGTTGCCGAGGGTACCGTATTGGGTGAACCATAGAATTTTGCCTGGGTGGAGCCTTGCAGCGTATCAAGCTCTGCGGCTATTTCTACAATGCTGCCTTGCCCTACAAGAATGTTATAGGGATAGACGTTAGCGTACTGCGCCACTTTAGCATAGCTGCCGTCCGTCAGGTATACCCAATCCTTTGCCACCCAAATCTGACTGCTGGCATAGTCCGTTTTTCCGAGCTGAACACGGCTTAGGGTATCATCATCATCTTTAGGCCCTATCAGCCATCCGTTCATCCCGTGCTCGAAAGGATCGCTGGAAACAGAAGTATTTGACCTCTGTTGATACTGTCCGTCTTTATTTCCGGGTCCTACCGCCAGATAGCCGCCGGCCTCTATAGCAAGCGTCGAGTTATCACCGAGCGGCCAATCAGAATATGCGCCGTCACGCAGTTTTCCTCCGGATTTGACCGTGATGTTACCAGCTATAAAGTTGCCCGCTGTCGGAGTGGCGGAACCGAGTGTGTCTATTTTCTGGTCGCTGTCAATATTCAGATACACACCGTTGTTTACGACGAGGCGTGTGTAGGAATAGGTGGCGCTGCTCGCTCCAAGCGCCCCCGGGGGAATTATGAAGTCCGGCAAGGAGTTGTCCGCGCCCGGGATGCCTATTTGTATTTCTTTTATGCTGCCTTGCGTACCTTGCGGTATCGTTGTGCCTTTGACTTCGATCTTGTCATTTGTGCTGTTTGCGCCGAGCGTGATGTGGAACAACTCAACCGCGCCCGTCAAGTCCTTGTTCGGGGTGTAGATTGCGTCGAAAATCTTATACACATCGCTGCCCGTTGCTGCGTAGTACCATGTGCTGTCGGTAAAATTAGTTCCCGATTGCAGTTTGACGGCACCGTCCGCTTTCAGCGCTGCGACCTTGTATGTCTCTTCTGTGCCCGTCGGACGCGCAAACTCCTTTTCGACCACGGTGAACGTAGCGGTCTTGGTTACGCCATGGTTTGTTATCGTCACGGTTATATCCGTTCCGGCGTCAGTTGGCGTTGTTGCGTCCGTTTTCTTTGCCACCGTTACAGTATTGCCGGAGACGACCGCCGCATAGTCTTCGGCGTTTGCTATTGCCGCCGTGTCACCGGAGCCATTCTCAACGCTGCACGAAATCGTCACACCCGAAAACGCCGCTCCATCAAACGTGTATACCGGGCTTCCTATCGTAACCGTTGTAGTTTGATCCGTGCCGCCACCTGCGCCGCCTCCGCCAATTCCACTGTCATTTGAGGTGTTTGACGACGAACCCGTCGTTGTGCTTGACTTGCCGGCGTCCACCTTGCCTGTGGAGGTCGTCACTGATCCGGCGTCGGCGGCTACAGTGACCTTCGTGCCGCTCGTCTTGACTTCGACGCCCGTTTTCGCGTTCTCCGTCACTGTCACATTTGTGACCTTGCCCGCGCCACTGAGCTTGACATCCGAGGCTTCAATTGTCGCCGCCGTCACAGTCGCGCCTGAGGCTACCGTCACCGCTGCTTTTGTTTCAACTGTTAAGCTGGTTATCGTCGCGCCGGACGAAATTGTCAGCGCCGCGTTCTCCGCCGCGATTTCAACTGCCGCGGCTTTCGCAGAAATTGTCACCGTCGTTGCGGCGGTCACCGCCGCGGCTTCTACTTCGCCCGCCGCGGAAACCTCCGTCGCCGGAGCGACTTCGATTTTTGCGATCTCAGCGCCGTTCGTCGTCGCGACAGTCGCTTTACTTTCCGCGATTACCGTCACCGTGCCGACTGCGGCGTCCGCGCTCTCCACGACGAAGCGCGCCGCTTGACCGAAGGTTTTTGCGATAGTGACGTTTGCGATACTGCTCTTGCCTTTGACGTGAATTGAGTTCACTCCGCCGCCGAATATGACGAGACGTCCTTTTATCGTCACTCCGTCAAGCGTAATATCGCCGTCGCCCACGCCTTGCGCGATGATGAGGTCACCGTTGATCGTCCCCTCGGTCAGCGTTACGCCGCCCTTGTTGATGATAACGCTTTTTGCCGATTCTGCGGCTTTACCTTCTTTGACGATATCCGTCACGGCGTTGTCTAACGCTTGCATTATCTGCGCGCGGCTGAATACGCTTGACGGCATAAATTCGCCGTAGTCGTTGCCGTTGAAGATTCCCGCTCTGCCGAGCGCCGCCGCGTACGGCTTGTACTCGGACGAGATGGCGTAGTCGTCCGAGAACTTCGACGCTCCGGATACGGGGGCTATCCCGAACGCCTTTGCGACGATCTTCGCCGCAAGCTCGCGGGTAAGCGGCAGCGCCGCTTCGCTTGCTTCGATAGCTCCCGCCGCGACTGCTTTACGCACCGCTTCCTCGCCCCACGTGCTTGTGTAGCCGGGGAGTGCGCCCGAAAAGCTCTCCGTATACCCGAACGTGTTCACGAGTATTTGGGAGAGCTGCGTCACGTCAAGCTCTCCGTCTGGGTCGAATGTCCCGAGGTCGTTGCCGTGGAGCACGTCGTAGGCGCTCCACTTCTCGATGGCCGTTTCTCCCCAGTGTCCTGCGACGTCGGGATACGTCGCGGCTGACGCCGTCACCGCTATGCCGAGAAGCATTGCAAGTGTAAGCGCCAGTGCCAGAATTTTTGCCAATGGATTCTTCTTTGGTCTTTGCATTGTTGTTTGTACCTCCGTTAAAAAATTTTGCCTTGTCCTCTACTTGTGCGGGCGGCCGCCGTTTTTTGCCGCTCGCGTTAAGTATATGCCACAGCGTCCCTGCTGATTAGCACCTTTGCCGGCGCGCGCCGTTTCGCGGGCCTGTACGTCCCCGAAAATCCGGGCGCTTTGCGGGCCTCTCGGTATGTAACATTTTATCTAAAGTGTTACATGGCCCAAAAAGCCCTTGCAATCAAAGGCTTTTTGGAGCGCAAAAAGGTGCGGCGCGCGGTTGTAAAGCAAATTCCGTCGAGCAAAAAGCGTTGCGGGGCAAACGAAAAACAACCTATGTAACATTTTAGATAAAATGTTACATAGGCTGTCAGTATCGAGGTATTATCAAGGCATTGCGGCTGTTGGGATTATACTACCACATATGGAACGGCTTGTAAATATATTTTTTGAATTTTTTCAAAATATTTTGCGGGCGGTAGTGAAGCTCGCGGCGTCGCTGCGAAAAATTTGAAAATAGAGCTTGACAAGCGCAAGCCGGCGGTGTATAGTGAATGCCGTGGACAATGGTGTTCATCGAACTTTCTTAAAGCGCCGCCGGGTTTAGCCCCGGCTCGCCGGGGTTTGATGGGCGCCGTTATATTTTTTGCCATAATTTTAGGGAGGGATTTTATATGAGCGATTTACCCGCGCTGTTCGGGAGCTTAGTGTTCAGCGACGCCGTTATGCAGGCGCGGCTTCCGAAGGAGGTCTACAGGGCGCTGAAAAAGACTATGGCGCAAGGCACGCATTTCGAGCTCGACGTCGCAAACGTCGTCGCCAACGCAATGAAGGACTGGGCGGTGGAGAAAGGCGCGACGCACTTCACGCACTGGTTCCAGCCGATGACGGGCATCACGGCGGAAAAGCACGACAGCTTTATTTCGCCGGTGGGCGGCGGAAAGATCATTATGGAGTTTTCCGGCAAGGAGCTTGTGCGCGGGGAGCCCGACGCGTCAAGCTTCCCGTCCGGAGGGCTACGGGCGACGTTCGAGGCGCGCGGCTACACGGCGTGGGACCCGACGAGCTACGCGTTCATCAAGGACGGAACGCTGTGTATTCCGACGGCGTTCTGCTCGTACTCCGGCGAGGCGCTTGACAAAAAAACGCCGCTGCTGCGCTCTATGCAAGCGATCGACGAGCAGGCGCTCCGCATACTGCGCCTGTTCGGGAACAAAGAGGTGCGGCGCGTATCGACGACAGTCGGCCCGGAGCAGGAATATTTCCTCATATCAAAACAAGCGTACTTACAGCGCCCGGACCTTGTGTACACTGGACGCACGCTGCTCGGCGCGCGTCCGCCTAAGGGGCAGGAGCTTGAGGACCATTATTTCGGCGCGATAAAGCCCCGCGTGTCGGCGTTTATGAAGGAGCTCGACGAGGAGCTCTGGAAGCTCGGCATTCTGGCAAAGACAAAGCATAACGAGGTCGCCCCCGCGCAGCACGAGCTCGCCCCGATATTCACGACGACGAATATCGCGACGGATCACAACCAGCTCACGATGGAGCTTATGCGTAAAATAGCAGACAAGCACGGCTTAACGTGCCTGCTGCACGAAAAGCCCTTCGCGGGGATAAACGGCTCCGGGAAGCACAACAACTGGTCGATCTCCACGGACACGGGCCTGAATCTCTTAGAGCCCGGGGAAACACCGCACGACAACGCGCAGTTCCTGCTTTTCCTCGTCGCGGTCATCAAGGCCGTGGACGACTATCAGGACCTGCTCCGCATATCCGTGGCTTCCGCCGGCAACGATCACAGGCTCGGCGCGAACGAAGCCCCGCCCGCCGTGGTATCGATTTTCCTCGGAGAGGAATTAAGCGATATTCTGACGGCGATAGACACGGGTGCGGCATACGAAGGCCGGGAAAAAATCCAAATGGAGATCGGCGCGACGGTGCTCCCGCACTTCCCCAAGGATACGACAGACCGGAACCGCACCTCGCCGTTCGCGTTCACGGGAAATAAGTTCGAGTTCCGTATGCTCGGCTCGACGGTGTCCATAGCGGAGCCGAATATCGTGCTGAACACGGCCGTCGCGGAGGTTCTCTCGCAATTCGCCGACAGGCTTGAAAAGTCGAAGAACTTTATCGCGGACGCGGCGAAGCTGATAAAAGAAACGATAAACAAACACAAGCGCATAATATTCAACGGCAACGGCTATGACGAGTCGTGGCTCGCCGAGGCGGAAGCGCGCGGCTTATCGAATCTAAAAACGACGCCCGAGGCCCTTTCTGCATTTTTAACCGA